>CALFNJ010000541.1 GCA_937902865.1 uncultured Opitutaceae bacterium | reverse complement strand
CGCGTGCTGTTCTGGGGCATCATCGGCGCCGTGGTCATGCGGGCACTCTTCATCCTCGTCGGCGTCGGCGTCATCCGCCAGTTCAACTGGGTTCTCTATCTTTTCGGCGCCTTCCTGGTTTACACGGGCGTGAAGATGGCGCTCCCGCAAAAGAACGAGGACGAGATCGATCCGGAGCACAACGTCGCCGTCCGGCTCTTCCGCCGCTATTTTCCGGTCGGGCCCGCGTTCGAAGGCGGCCGGTTTTTCAGCACGTACGAAGGACGCCGCGTCGCCACGCCGCTCTTCATCGTGCTGCTCGTGGTCGAGACCACCGATCTCGTGTTCGCGCTCGATTCGATTCCCGCGGTGCTCGCCATCACCGCCAACGGCTTCGTCGCGCTCACCTCCAATATCTTCGCCATCCTCGGACTGCGGTCGCTCTATTTCGCGCTCAGCGGCATCATGCAGCTCTTCCGGTTCCTCAAGATCGGCCTCGCTGTGATCCTCGTCTTCATCGGCACGAAGATGCTGATCGATCACTGGGTCGAGATCTCCACGACCACATCGCTGGCCGTCATCGGCTGCGTGCTCACGACCTCAATCCTGATGTCGGTGTTCATCAAGGATCCGGCGAAAAAATAAGGTGCGGCGCGTTGTCCCGAACGCGCTGAAACCGTTATCCGCGTACCACGACCGACGGAACGCCACCGGCACGTTGGGAACAACGTGCCCTATCTAGGGAAGAAAACGCCGCGCGCTTCGCGCGTCCGCCGCCGGATTCACCGGTCCGCTTGGAAACAGGCGGAGACGATTACGCGCCACCATTCGATAAAGCGCATCGCGCACGCCGCGCGGAAAAAGTGAGACCAGTGTCGCCCATCCCGGCCGGCCGATGGCCCGAAGACTGGCGATCGCTCCGTCCGTGCGCAGTGCGGGCGCGGCGGCGGAACGCGGCCAGTCCGACGCGAAAACGAGAGTCGCGAAATCCTCTGTCGGCAAACCGTGGCGCCGCAGATAGGCCTGCGCCGTCGTCCCCTGCAGCGGCGCGAAGCGAAGCCCGTGCATTCCCTCGCGATCGAGCTTGAGCAGCATCCGCACGAAACGCGTGCAGAGTCCGCATTCCCCATCGAAGAACAACACCGGTCCGACGGCGGTGGTGCTGGCTTCGGGCGCGGTCATACAAAGACGAAATTTGTCCGGCTTCATCGTCCGCACAAAGCAAAAAGGCCGGGCTCCCCGTAGCGGAGCCCGGCCTGCCCAACCGAACCATCAGAACAAGCCTGACGTGCTGGAAGGGACCATGAAGTCGCTCAGCCTGACGCGAGCGCGTGAACGGTTCAGCCCACCGCGATCTTGCGGGGCTTGACCGCCTCGTGCTTTGGCAACGCGACGCGCAGCACGCCGTCGCGAAGCTCCGCCGTGACTTTCTCGGCGTTGACCGCGTTGTCGTGGCTCAGCACCAGCTCGAAGGCCTCGTCAGCCGACTCGCGATGCAGCGGCGCCCAGCCTTCCGGCTGTTTCCAGGCGCGGCGTCCGCTCACGCGGAATTCGTCGGCCTCGACGGTGATTTCCAGATTTTCCTTGGTCACGCCCGGCAGGTACACGGTGACGCTGTACGCGTCGTCCGTTTCCTGCACCTCGTAGTAAGGTTTCACGGTTGGCGCGGCCGCGCCTTCAGCGCTGCCGTTGCGGACCGCTCGGACACGATTGGGAATGAGGGTGGTGAAGAATGACATGATGATATTTCTCCTGTGATTGGTTGCGATGAGTGGTGAACGCGGACGTCGGATCAGTTGACCGCGACCGAGATCTTCTTCGGTTTGGCTTCCTCGCGCTTCGGGAGGGTGACGGTGAGGACGCCATTTTCGTAGGCGGCCACGATCTGGTCAGCTTGCACCTGCTCCGGCAGCGTGACGGACCGACTGAAGGAGAAGGATTGCTCCGCCTGACCTTCGGTCGCCGGCGTTTTCCGGGCCGCGGTAATGGTGAGCGTGCCATCCAGCGCCTCCACGTTGATATCTTCGCGGTTCACGCCCGGCAGTTCGGCACGGACATAGGCGTTGTTTTTGTCCTCATAGAGGTCGACGGCGAAGCGTCGGCCCGCAGCGATCCCGCCATAATCGGCCAGCGCCGTGGTGAAGAGGCGATCGATCTCGCCCTCGAGGCCCGCCCACGGCGAGCGCGTCACGCCACCCAAGGCGCGGTAGTTTGGATAATAACGAACGAGTCTCATGATATTGTGATGATTTCTTTCTGACGTTGCTGTGGTTGGTTGAGTAGATCGCGTCGCTGCAGTCACCGAATGAAAGAAGGCGGCTCCAGCACGCGCTTTTGCTAATGCCGCTTCTTTTGCATGCCGGGTGCCAGCGGCCGCGGCTGCGGCAAGTAGCGCAACGCTCGGCAGTTAGTTTTCCCTCGGGAAAAGCACCGGGAAATTCCGTCCCGCCTTGCGCCGTCACACCTGCGAAAACTTTTCTCAATCAGCCGACCGTTCACCACAGAGGCACAGAGACACCGAGAGAATGAGCGGACTGATGACTGGAGAGGGATGCCGTCCTCGGTGTCTCCGTGCCTCTGTGGTGAAAGGATTGAGCAGTTTGAGATCGGGTCATAACCGATAAAAAATCGTGCCCCGGTCCCGAATCCGTGGTTCGTTGGCATTTCCTCCGATGACTTTCGATTTTGACCAGCCACCCGAGCGGCGGGGCACCGATTCCCAGAAATGGCAGAAGTACGCTGGCCGCGACGTGCTGCCCATGTGGGTGGCCGACATGGATTTTCGTTCGCCCCCGGCGCTGATCGAAGCGCTCCACCGCCGCGTGGATCACGGCATCTTCGGTTACGCCCGTCCGGTGAAGTCGACCGTGGATTCCGTCGTGCATGCCCTGGCCCAGCGCTACGGCTGGCCGGTGGATCCGGCCTGGCTTGTCTGGCTGCCGGGCCTCGTCGTGGGCCTCAACGTCACCGCGCAGGCCTTCGCCGAACCGGGCGACGAGATCCTCACGCTTACGCCGATTTATCCGCCGTTCATGAGCGCGCCGCGCAATTCCGGCCGCACCTCGGTGCAGGTGCCGTTCGTGCTGCAGCCCGCCACCGGCGGAAATCCGGGCAAGTGGGCGATCGACTGGGACGCGCTCGAACGGGCCGTCACCCCGCGGACAAAACTCTTTTTCCTCTGCAACCCGCATAATCCCGTCGCGCGCGTCTGGCGTCGCGACGAGCTCGAGCGGCTGGCCGATTTCTGTCTGCGCCATCGGCTCGTGCTGTGCTCTGACGAGATCCATTGCGATCTCATCCTCGATCCCGCGTTGCCGCATGTGCCGACCGCCACGCTGTCCCCGGAGATCGCGGCCCGCACGATCACGCTGATGGCGCCGAGCAAGACCTACAACGTGCCCGGCCTCGGGACTTCCCTCGCGATCATTCCCGATGCGAAGCTGCGTGCGCGTTTCGTGCGTGCGACCGCGGGAATCGTCGCGGAAGTCACCACGCTCGGTTTCGCCGCCTGCGAGTCGGCGTACCAGGACTGCGAACCCTGGCGGCAGGAGCTGCTCGCCACGCTCCGTGGTCATCGGGATTTCCTCCGTGACTTTCTCGCCCGCGAGCTGCCCGGCATCACGATCGACGCGCCGATCGAGGCCACTTATCTCGCCTGGCTCAACGTCTCGGCCCTGCAACTCTCCGATCCCGCCGCGCACTTCGAGAAGCACGGCGTCGGCCTGAGCGACGGCGCCTACTTCGGCGCCCCGGCGGGAAAATATGTCCGCCTCAATTTCGGCTGCACCCGCGCCACGTTGCTCGAGGCTCTCCAGCGGATGAAAAAAGCCGTCGCGGCCCGCTGACGCAGAGGCGTCGGCGGGTTCATCCGACGCGAGCTGGCGAAGACTTTTCGGAAAGTTCTTCCCCCATGCCCGTCGGTACCCAGCGGTAAAGTAACCTATTGCGTTACTTTTAGCGTCAGCATGTGGCCTCCCACTCATCCCCGGCTCGAACTTTGGCTAGACATCGGCCACGCGCTGGACGTTGCCGCTACGACGGGAGCGCGACGTGCGCGGGCCGCGCTACGTTGTCGCCGGAGAAAGCCCTATCGCACACGGCGGCCTGGAGCCGCTTCGCCGCTGTGGAATGTCTGCGCCACCAAACTGCGGCGCGCGCTCGCACGACACGGTGCCAAGGCTCGTCTGGCCCGCTATCCAGGAATTCCCCGCCAGCGCTTGACCGACTTCCTGCATGCGCGCACTCGCTTGCCCGACGCCGAACTGACCTTGCGAATGCTGCATTGGCTTTCCGCGCACCAAGGCGGCCGCGATCTTTCCCTCTGATGAGCGGCTGGCTTGAATGTAACCCAATAGGTTACTTGATGCCGGGGTTGCGGCGCGAAGCGAGGACCGCATGATGCGCCGGGCATGCGCATTGGGCCGTACGAGCTCGCCTCCAATCTCTGTCTTTCACCACTGGCCGGGTACACGAACCTGCCGATGCGGCTGACCCTGCGCGAGCTGGGCGGGTTGGGCTGGACCACGACGGATCTGGTCAACGCCCGTTCGCTGCTCGAGCGCAACCGCGTCGCCCTGCGGCTCGCGGCGACGTCGCCGCAGGACCAGCCGATGTCGATCCAGCTTTTCGGCAGCGTGCCCGAGGAGATGCGCGACGCCGCCATCATGTGCCAGGAGCTCGGCGCGCAGGCGGTCGACATCAACATGGGCTGTCCGGTGCGCAAGGTCGTGAATGTCGGCGGCGGTTCCGCGATGATGACCGAGCTCGCCAGGACCGCCGAGCTGGTGCGCGGGATGATCGCGGCGGTGAAGATTCCGGTGACCGCGAAAATGCGGCTCGGCTGGGATGAGAACAACCTCACGGCTCCGGACTTGGCCCGGGTGCTCGAGGACGTCGGCGTGGCGGCGATTTTCGTGCACGGCCGTACGCGCGCGCAGGGATTTTCGGGAACGATCAATCTCGCGGGAATCCGCTCCGTGGTGGAGGCGGTGAAATCCGTGCCGGTGATCGGCAACGGTGATGTCACCACGCCGGAGTCCGCCAAGCTGATGCTCGACGAAACCGGCTGCGCCGGCGTCAGCATCGGCCGCGGCGCGTTCTACGATCCGTGGATTTTCCGGCGCACCGATCGCTATCTCCGCAGCGGGCAGCTCGACCCCGAGCCGGACTTCGCCGAGCGGCTCCGCGTGCTCCGTCTGCATTTCGAGCGGTACTGCGAATTCTACGGCGAGACCCATGGCGCGAAACTTTTCCGCAAGGTCGCCCCGTGGTACGCGAAGCGTTTCGGCCCGGCCAAGCCATTCAAGCAAAGCATTCTCACCATCAGCTCCCGCGCCGACTTCGACGCCGCCGTCGCCGGCTACCTCGCCTGGCGGGCGCAGTTCTGCGACGAGAAAGGCGAGCTGCTGCCGAAATTCCAGCCGAGCCCGATGGTCGCCACCTTCATGCGTCCGGCCGGAGAGGATGCGGGCGAAGAGCGCAACGCCATCCCGGTGCCAAAAGGGCCCGTGGAAGTCTGGTAGCTGGCGCGCCGCGGCGGCGCGCTAATTAAGAAGGAGGAAGTGAGAAGGAAGAAGTCGGGCGATGATTGCCCACGTTTCCTTCGGCAGCCGTAACTCAAGGCGAGAAACGCTCCGATCGGTCACGCCATTCGTCCTCGCACAGGAGGCAGGCGGTCCCGATCCAAAATCCGAACTCCAAAATCCAAAATCGCGGCGCGCGCCACCGGCTCAGTACTTGATCGAGACTTTCGCGCCGCTCTTGTCGCGGAAGATCAGGACTTTTTTGTCGGCATCGACGCTGTCGAAAATGATGCCGAGGGCGTCGTCGATAGTCTGCCCCCCATCCACGGCCCGGCT
The DNA here is from genome assembly GCA_937902865.1 of uncultured Opitutaceae bacterium. Lineage (GTDB taxonomy): Bacteria > Verrucomicrobiota > Verrucomicrobiia > Opitutales > Opitutaceae > CAIUWA01. The sequence continues at coordinate 1,355 of CALFNJ010000541.1, read as the reverse complement.
GTTGATCACCGCGCGCACGCGACCGGCGAACACTCCACCGACCTTGGCGTTGGCGGCCCAAGCCCGGAACGCGGGACTAGCCTCGGGAGCGACCATGACGTTGGTATTGGTGGCGGAAATGCCGGGAGCAATGGTCTTGGATGCCGCAATGGTTTCCTCCGGAGCCGGAGCGACCTTGGTCGACTTTTCCGCGCTGTCCGCAGGGCCGCGCTTTTCCAGCAGGCCGTCACTGTTGTCGACGGCGGCTGCCCGGGTGGCAGCGGCACCTTGCGCTTTTTCCACCATCTTGCCCGCCGTGGAAATGGCCCCGCCGGCGGCCGGAGCCGCGGCAGGCGTCGCACCGGGGGCAGCGGGAGTTGCCACCGCCTTGGGCTTGATTGCCACCTTGGGAGGAGGCGGCGGGGGCGGAGGTTCGGGTTTCAGCCAGACGAAATAGACACCGCCAAGAACGACCACCGCGGCGAGCGCGCCGACGACGAGAATCAGTTTGTTGGGGCGACGCCCCTTCACCTTGGGGATCACAGCCGGCTTGCCGCCGGGAGCCGACGCGGCCTCCGGCGGGCGGGGCAGGCTGATCTTGAGCTTCGGCACTCCGGCTGGAGCCGGGGCCGGCGCGGGAACGGGCGCGGCGGGCGGCGGCGGAGCCAAGGCGGCCTCCGCAGCCGGAGCCGTTTCAGCTGGAGCCGGCGGCGCTACCTCAGGAGTGGCGACGGGCTCGGGTGCCGAAGGCGGAGGAACCGCGGCCACCACGGGCAGCGTCGCGGGCGCAGGCTCGAGTCCCTTGGGCTTCAGCTTGAACTTCGGCGCCTCTGCGCCGCCGGACGGAGGAGTCGACGAAGACGAAGGAGGTTCGACCGGGGGAGTGGAGCCACCGGAGGAGGAAGCAGCAGGCGCCGCGGGAGTTTCGATCGGTGCGGTGGAGCCCGACGAGGCGGGTGCGGCCGGCGGATCGATGGAAAGGCGTGGCTTGAGCCGGGGGCGCTCCGGAGCCGGCGCCGCCGCCGGTGGAGGTGGTGAAACCGGCGGAGTCGATTCGGTCGGAGCCTCCGGAGGCGGAGTGGCCGCCTGTTTCGGTCGCAGCGTAATCCTTGGAGCCGAAGCACCTTCCTGGTTCGCGGGGGCCGCGGGGCTGGCAGCCGACGTATCGGAGGAACCCTCGGGTTTGACGCGGGGTTTGATGCGCAGCGGAGGGGACTCGTCGCTCATGCCCATCCATGAAAGCAACTTCCCGGTCCTCACGAAACCAAAAAGATTCGCTCGCGGTCATATTTCCCGATCTTAACACTTCCTAAACCTGACCATGAAACGCCTCTTGCCGCTCTGCCTCACGCTTTCCCTCGGCCTCGCCTTGACGG
>CALFNJ010000540.1 GCA_937902865.1 uncultured Opitutaceae bacterium | reverse complement strand
CTCGCCGCGAGCTCACCCAAGCCGCGCTCGGCGAGAGGCAGTCCGTTTCTTTCCTCTGATTCTCCGTTAGACACCGCGCAGGTTTGTCCTCACGCTAGCAAACCCAGCTGCGCTTGCGCCTGGAGGAGAGCCTCCTCAACCCCAGGCATGTCACGTCGTCCGAAAGCGGTTTTCGCCTGGAAGAAAAGCCGGGGCGAATCACCGGCTCGCGGAGCCGACACTTCGTTGCTCGGACTGGAACGCGCACGCTGGTCGTCCACTGCCCGCACCGAAAAAAATTCGATCACTGGTCCCTCTGAATCGTAGGGCTGCGTGGACCGGGTCCCATTGCTCTCAGCGATCTTCACTCCATTGCGAAGGACCTCATAATAAACCACCCGATGGCCCGGCGCCGCTTCCGCCGACTCCCAGGCCAGCATAAGCTCACGCTCGTTCGAGCCGGTGATGCTGAGATTGGCCGGACTCGAGGGAGGAGAAATCCTGGGTACCGATGGCGGCGGCTCCGGCGGCGGGGGCAACGGACCCGGCGGCTCCGGATCGTCCTTGTCGAGGGGGAAGACAAATTGGATTTCTGCCGTCCCCACGGTCGCCGTGGCAGAACCGGTTTGCCCACGGCTAGACAAGAGGAGGCTGGCGGTGGCCATCCCAACGAGAACGAGGCTGACGATTCTATCCGGTTTCATGGCCCGAGGGGTTCCAGGTACACGCGGGCCAAGCCGTTGGCGTCCGCTCGAAGTTCAATGATGTCGGTATAGGGACCGCGTCCGGCACTGGCTGTGAGGCGGCGAGATCCCGAGGTGATCCGGAAAACGACCGGCGCATTCGCCCACGGCGCGCCGTCCGGCTTCTGCGCAATCAGCGCCAACTCATCCCCCGCTCCGGGCTCTGCTCCGTTGGGCGCCTGAATTCGAGGCGCCAGCCCATCAAAGAAATCCATCGGGTCCGTGCCTCGGCGATATTCCTCAAGATTTGAAACGCCATCCTCGTCAGCGTCCTCGGCGGAATCCGCGCGCAGTGGAACGAGTCCGTGCGCCGCTTCCCAACCGTCCGGCATTCCATCGCCATCGCTGTCCGGATTGGTCGGATCCGTTCCGGCGAGGAATTCCCGCAAATCGTCCAAGCCGTCGAGATCCGCATCCGAGCTCTCGCCGGCCGGATGAAGCGGATCGAGGTGATAGCGGATCTCCCAGGCATCCGGCAGTCCGTCAGCGTCGGTGTCCGCCAGGTCCGCCCGTGTGCCTTGGAGATACTCTTCGAGGTTGGTCAGTCCATCCGCATCCCGATCTTCGGCGCGATCATTCCGCGTCGGATCAAGGGCGTTCGCCCGCTCCCAGGCATCCTCCATGCCGTCTCCGTCGGAGTCCGCAAAAAGTGGATTTTCAAAGCCGACGAAGAGAAAATCGAAAAGGGAGGTCGTGCCCGCTCCGGTGCGGACGGAAAAGCGGCGGAATCCCGTGAACACGCCAGCGTCCCGTTCGAGTGCGAGGTCGACTCCCGCCAGCCGCCCATCGACGAAGAGATCCCAGGTCAGCGCCTGATAGTCGAGGCGGGCGGTCAGCCTGGTCCATTGAGCGGAGGCATTTTGCGAGCCAGTCGTCAGCGATGGGCCGACCAGCGTCCACCGCACGTCGTCGGGTTGATCGCCCCGCGGAACGGCAAATCGACCTGTCGAACCATCGGAGACGAACGCCACTCGAGCACCACTGAAATCAAAGCTCGTGCCCTCCACGTTCGCCAAGCCTGCGACAGGGCGGACCGCCAGGTCCACGAAGGTCGGTCGCAAAAGCACCGATGCTCCAAAAATCTGCACCGCCCTTGCCCCGGTCGCCCCTCCCGATAGCTCGACGGATTGCACGCCATCGAATGCCGCGACCTCCGAAACGGCGGCGGAGCCACGAGCAACTTTCCATCCGAGTTGGCCTTGTAGTGAACCCAGCTGGTATTTTTCCCTCGCTTCGAAGCTCGCGACATACGGAAGCGTGGGGATCACCCGAATCGATACGGGTGGCGACTCGGAGAAAGACGCGTCCTCCGCATACGCCCGAGCGTGCAGATGATGCGGGCCTGGCAGGTCGACGATCCAGGGTGGAGAAACGTATTCCGCCCAGCTCGCCGCCGGGGCTGGCGTGGGAGTTGGAACCGTGGCGATCAGCTCCTGCTCGTCGAAGAATTCCACGCGGCGCACCCGGCCTGCGGAATCCTCGGCCACCGCCCGCAGGACCAGCGCGGAGCCGGCGGAATAGATCGCGCCTTTCTCCGGCTCGACCAGTTCGAGGGACGGCACGGCGCGCGGAGCTGAGGTCACCATAACCGCGACCGCCGGAGACCACACGATCAAGGCATGAACATCCGTCGCTCTGGCACGGAGCGAATGCGGTCCCGCGTTCAAGCCGTCGGGCAGCGCGAGATGATAACTGAATCTGTCGTCCGCAATTCCTCTGCCGAGATTCACGGCTCCGTCGTAAAACTCCACTGCGACCACGCTCTCGGTGATCTTCGCCCTCAGCGCGACGTCCGATCCCGCCGCCAACTGCGCCCCATTCGTCGGCGCAACCAGAGTGATCTGGAGTCCATGGGAGACCGGATTTCCCATCAACGGCAGCCGGCTGCCGTTGTTCAAAATCGCCTGATCGATTCCGCCGCCAGATTGGCCGCCGCCCGTCGGCTGACCGCCTCCCCGGGTCGTCCACCGGCTCAGCCATCCGGGATCTGTCCGCCAAGCCGTGGCACCGTTCACGGATGAATTTACCGTCGGCGGCAGGATCCTCCCGTCCACCCGCAGAGTCTGCGCCGCACTCTGGTCCACGGTCGCGCCCACAAAAACTCCGGCGAAGACCAGCCAACTCCGGAATCCCCCGTTTATCTCACGCAAGCACAGTCGAGCCATACGTCCGATAAAAACGCCGACGTCGGGAAAATTCTTTCACGGCGGGCTCCCATTCGCGGCGATTTTTCCGGAAGATAAACGAAAGATCGAAGACGATGCTTCGTTGGTTGCGTCCCCGGTGTGACTTGCGGCCAGCCCAGCGCGGCAAGATCACGCCCGATCCGGGTTGCTCTTCAGTCGGCCAACCCAGCCGCCTCACGACGGCTGCCACATTTCGAAGCGCTGCACCCAGACGTGAGATCAGGGCCGAGCGGTTCTGGGGCGGGCTTTTTCCGTCAGGAGGCTGCGTTCACGACGCCAGCCGGTGTAGGCGAGGACGAGCGTGCCGTAGAGGCAGATGGCAATGAGCACCTGATCTCCCCTGGCCTGCGCCAGGATCAGTGCGACCAAGGCGCCGATCGCCAGGCTGGAAAAAATGGCAACGGCTCGCAGGCCAGGCGCGTAACTCCAACGCGAGCCAGGGCGCAGGCGCCAATGCAGTGCGTTGCCCACGGCGAGCAACGCCAGGAAAGCGAACGGCAGGAGGTTCGCCGAGGGCAGCGTCAGCTTCGTTCGAATCGGGGGCTGAGACTCCCCGGGATCGAAGCGGAGCTTTTCCGGAGCCACCGATGCGTTCACGCGCGGCGAATGATAGATCGTGGTGGTTTCCGTGCGGAAGCCGTCGAGCTGACGCGTCTCGAACAGCTGCCGGAGCAGGAACGTGCGGGCATCGACCCAGAATTCCACCGGCCGGCCATCCGGGCCATTCGCCCGCAGGTGGTAACAGGCTGCGCCTTCGAGTTCTTCCTGACCGGAAAGCTGGATCTCCTCGAGAAAACGCATGCGGCGTCCCCATTGCAGGTCCGGCAGGAGCAGCGCGGCGATGCGCGCCGAGGAACCGCCCGAGACGCCGGTCGCGGCCGCAATCGCCAGCTCGAAGGGCTGATTGATCCGGATACCCGGTTGAATCGACCACCAGCTCTTCACCTCGTCGCCGCTTCTCCAGATGAGGTAACGCTGCCCTTCGCCTAAACCGCCGGCTCGGCTCCTGAATTCAAAGCGGAAGGCATCAGGACGAACGAAGGCCGTGGTGAACGGCAGGAGGGTCGTCCGATCCGGCCAGAACCGTTTGACGAACCGAGTGCGCACCTCGCCCGTGTCCTCGTAGGACTGCGCTCGCTCGTAGGTCCCGAGCATCCGCTCGTAGATCTCGGGTCCGGAGAGCATTCGCTCCGCGCCGCGGCCAAGCGTTGCGGCCAGCGTCAGAAGTAGCACCGCCAGGAACAAGGGGCTTTTCGTCTTCAAGGGGTGGAAGGCGGAAAGCCGGCAACCAAGCGCAATCCCGTCTGGAAAGCGAGGTCTCGGTCGACGAAGACCAGTCGCCTAAAATTTCAGCCGGGTGTTTTCGTGACTGCAGCGCGGACACTTGCACAGCTCGGTGCCGGAAGGCGCGGTGTAGAGCTGGTCGCAGCGGATGCAGTGGAACACGGTCTTGCGGCGCTCGAGCTCGAAGCGCGTGTGTTCACGGCGGTCGTAGTAGAGCCACAGGCAGAGAAAAACGGCGGCCACCAGGATGCAGTAAATGACGGCGCCGGTGGTGAGCTCGAACATGGCCGGAGCGAACCATGAATTCCGCGGGAGATGAAATCTTTTTAGACGAGATGCCGAGGGGAAACCTCGGGGGACATCCGGAATCTGGAAGCCTCGGAGATAATTCAGGAGCCAGGAAACCGGGAATCGGAGTCCGGCACTTTTGGCTTCCTGGCTTCTGAATTGATCTCCGAGGCGGGTGGCTCGGCGGGAACGCCTTGTCCTATCTTTCGGATGCAGATCAAGGTGGCCGTCGACCTCCGGGCGACGGAATAGGACGCGGCAAAATCGGAACCGCCGCCCGGAGGTCGACGGCCACCGCTGCGATCCGCGTCAGCGACGCCCGAAAGTGAATCCGACCATGGGATCTCCGGGGTAGTCGTGAATCAGGTTGTAGAGCCGCACCACGGTCTGGTTTCGACCCACCTGATTGGAAAACAGCTCGAACTGATCAGGGGAAAGAACCGTGCGGGCCTGGGAGAGAACGGAATTCCAATCGATGTTTTCCGGAATGGACTGGTGCGCCAGCATCAGCGGCGTCAGGAGTTCGCCGTTGCCGGGCATGGGCGCGTCGGCCTCACCACCCTTTTGGTAGCCGCTGCTGGCATTCGCGATGATCTGGAGCAACTGCGCCGCCTGGCCGGAACCGAGCGGCGTTTCCGTCAGGGCCAGCGATCCCGCCAGCGTGTCGATTTCGGAGCGAACCGGCATCAGCCGCTCATATTGCTGCAACTGCTGGTAGCCGGCATCGCCCAACAGCTCGGCCTGGGCGGCGCGGAGATGCTCGTCGGCGGTGTCCCGTGACGGAAAGTCCGTCTTCGAGTCGACGGCGCCGCCCGGCAAGGCCGCGAGGCGGATTTCCAGCAATTCCTGCGTGTGTTCCGCGAGGAGATCCTTGAATCTGGCTGCCCGCTCGGGACTGAGGCCCAGCTGGGCGACAAGTGGACCGTAGCGGGCGTCAAGATTGGCTCGCTCAGACGCCAGGTAGGACAAGCGCAACGCGGGGTCATTCCGAAGCGCGAGATCCTGCCAAGGGGTGAGGAAAAATCGAAGCATCTCCTCGGCCTGAGCCGGTGTGTAAGTCTCGACCGGCTTGTGCAGACGTGGCGCGCCGGCAGCGGAAGACTGGTCGGCCAGCTCGGTCCGCAGCTGATCCCGCTCGCGAAGGAGGGCCGTTGCCATCTGCTCCTTCCGATTCACTTGGAGTTGGAGGTTAGCCTGCTTTCGCTGGAGAGCCTGCCAGCTGCTTTCGCGCTCGTGCCGGATGCCGGCGCGCCACCACACCAGCGCACTGGCGGCAGCGATCGTCAGTGTGGCGGCCAAAAGCAATTCGGGACGGGCTTTCATCGGGGTTTTCATGTCATTTCGCCGCCGGTGCGTTCTTCGCCTCGGCCTCCTGTTGGACAGCACGGATCCCGGTGCGAAGGGCCTGGGAAGCCTGACGCTGGGCATAATTCTCCCGCAGCGCGGAGAGCTGCGCCGGGGCGAGAAATGCCTGGGCCTGGACGATCGCCGCGTCCCAATCGACCGCAGCCAGGTCGATCGTCTTCCCTTCCTGATACCGGGCGCTGCCCTGGACGAAGAGCTGCGTCAGCTGCCGCGCCTGCTCGGTCGTGAGCGGCGTCGAGGTGAAATACAGCGCCCGGCCCAGCTCGGAAGCCAGGGTCCGCGCCGGCTCCTGACGGCTGAAATCGCGATACTCCTGATAACCCTCGTCGCCAAGCAGGGCACGGAGACCGTCCTCGCGTTCCGCCGACGTCAGTTCTCCCAAGCTGAACTCCGCCACCGGCGCTTGGCGCTCGGTGTTCCACCGCAAGCCGCCCTCCCCGCTCCTGAGCCGCAGATCGACGAATGCCTCGATCTGCGCTGAGGTGAGATGCCGCGACTGGAAAAACGCGCCGTAGGATTTGAGCAGGTTAGCGCGCACGGCGCTGGTGACGAGCGCCACGGCCTCTGGGTGGGCCGAGACGAACTCCTGCCCCATCGCCACCGGATCGATGATACCGCTGGCGGCATCCGTCGCGACCTGCCGATCCTTGTCAGCGCGGAGCGCAGCAATGGAGGCAGCCAGGGCATCGCGCTCCCGGGTCACATCAGCGATGGCGCGTTCCGCCACGCGGGAGCGAGCCAGCAGGGCCGCGCTCTCCCGCTCCGCGCCGGCGAGATTTTCCGACACGCGGAGCTCGGCGCGAACTTCCCGGGTGGCCACGGCCACGGTGAGGACGGCGCCGAGAATCGCCGCGCCCAGGACCAATTTGGATGTGCTCATAAGCTGAAGCAGGCCGACGAGGGTCGCGCTCGCGGCAGGGGTGGACAGGGCGGCGCTGGAAACCGCAGAGGCCAGCCCCGCGGGGGCCGCGGACACGGCCCGGCTTTCGAGCAGCAGCGCCACCGCCATCGCAGGCGAGCTGATCCCGCGTTTCGACAAGCGGACGCGCAGCTGGTTGAGGGCCCGGTCGACCCGCTTGCGCGCCGCCTCCTCAGTCACGCCGAGCCTCGCTCCCACCGCGGCGAACGAGCCGCCGGAGAAATACCGCAGTAGCAGCGCCTCGCGGTCGCGCGCCCCGAGCTGGTCCATCGCCGCGTCGAGCACCGGACGGAGCTGCTGCCATTCCGGATCGGCGGACGGTTCAACCGTGGAATCCTGCATGAGATGAGCCTCCTGTTCGCGCGCCTGCCGGCGTTTTTCGGCCCGGACGATCCGGGCCGCGGCAAAGCGC
>CALFNJ010000539.1 GCA_937902865.1 uncultured Opitutaceae bacterium | reverse complement strand
GACGCCGAAGGCCGCGCAGCCGCCGGAGCTCGAGCCCATGATGCCGTGCAGCTCCGGATCGGGGGAAATGTTGTACTCCTTCTTCAGCGCCGGCATCAGCTCCTCGACGATCACGCGGGCGTACTTGTCGGTGGGAGGATTGTATTCCTCGGCGCGATTGGTCGTGCGATCACCCCAGTCGCTCGGTGTCGGCTCCGGCTGATCGGGCCGCCGGCCGGGATTGATGAAGACGCCGAGCATCACCGGGATTTCCCGGCGATAGATCAGGTTATCGAGGACGTTCTGCCCCTGCACGTCGCCGGGCACGGCCATCATCGCCTGCCCATCGTTGAAGATCATGACCGGGGTCGGCTTCGACGGATCGTACTGCGCGGGGACATAGACGTAATACGTGTGCTGCGTGCCGGGAAACACCTGCGACGGGATGCTCTTCGCCTCGGAAAATTTCCCCTTCGGCACGCCGTTGATCGGCTGCGAATCGGGCCCGAGCTTGTAGAACGCATCCATCGCGGGATTGCGCTGCTGCGTTCCGCCCTGTCGCGCCGCCGGCATCGCGGCGCCGGCACCCGGAGCGGCCGGGGTCGCGCGTTGGGCGAAAACAGCGGCGGCCGAGACGAGGACGAGAGGGCAAAGCAACAGGGATTTCATAGGGGCTTCCGCAAGGTAGAGAACACCGCGGGTCCAACAAGCTGTTTTCCCGCTCCCCTTTTCGGCGCCGCAGTGGGGCTGACGTCCGCGCGGGAAGTTCGCCTCAGCCGCATCCCTTGTGACCGCACAGTTCGGTGCCGAAAAGCCGTCCACCTGGATGGCTCGGGCGCGGGTTCGCCTTTGACAGGCCGTCCCGGGCCGAGCAGAAAACCCGTCTCGATGACGAATTCCGCCGTCAACTTCTCGTTCCACCACCGCCGCGTCGCGACGCTGGCGGGGCGGCGCGTGGCGGCCATCCAAGGCTCCGGTTACGCCTACCTCATGTCGAAGCAGGGAAGCACCTAAGCACTTTCAAACACGCTTTCGGACGCAACCCTGCTCACCTTCCCGGTGGCAGGGTTTTTTGTTTCCGGAGGCGGTTTTCCCCACCCGCCATGTCTTCATCCACTTCCCTCCAAGCCGACCTGCGCCGTCTCCCGCGGGCCTTCTGGGTCCTCGTGATCGGCATGTTCGTGAACCGCTTCGGGACCTTCGTGTATCCCTTCCTGACGCTGTTCCTGACCGGCCGCGATTTTTCCCGCGGCCAGATCGGACTGGTCATGGCCGGATACGGCGGCGGCTCGCTGCTCGCGGGGCTCGCTGGCGGCTGGTTCGCCGACCGCTTTGGCCGGCGCTGGACCATCGTGGCCGGCACCCTGGCGAACGCGGCGGCGATCTTCTCTCTCTACTTCGCGCTGTCGCCGACCGCATTGGTGGCGCTGACGCTGCTGGCGGGATTCTCGAACGGCTTCTACCATCCTGCGGCCAGCGCGCTCGTGGCCGATCTCGTGCCCGGAGAACTGCGCCTGACGGCGTACGCCTCGCTGCGGCAGGCGGCCAACGCCGGTTTCGCGTTCGGCACGTCGGCGGGCGGGTTCCTCGTGGTTCACTCCCGGTTCTGGCTCTTCGCCGGCGATGCGCTGACCACGGCGGCCTTCGGCGTGATCGCCCTCCTGCTGCTTCCCGCCGGCCGCCGCGCCTCGCACCAGGAAGCACGCTGGACCGTGGCGCTCGCTCATCTCCGCCACGATTCGCGCTTCTTCGCCCTCTACGGGGCCCAGCTCCTCACCGCCTGGGTGCTCGTGCAATCCGTCTCCAGCTACGCGCTGGAAATCACCGGGCGTGAGCTGCACCTCGGATCCCTGCTGCCGACGCAGATCTACGGCCTGCTCATCGGCTGGAACGGAGTCATGATCGTCCTGTTCGAGCTGTTGCTGACGCGGCTGACCCGGCGGCACGACGCCCGGCGCGTGATGGCGCTCGGTTGCGCCTGCACCGGCCTGGGCTTCGCCTGCAATGCAGTCGCCGGCGGATTGCCGGGCCTGTTTGCCGGCATGACGCTGTTCACCTTCGGCGAAATGCTGACGATGCCCATGGTCAACGCCTGGGTTTCCCATCTGGCACCGGAAAACATGCGCGGCCGCTACATGGGCGTGCTCGGCAGCGCGTGGGCCGGCGCCAACATGCTCGGACCTTCGCTCGGGCTACAGTTGTTCGGCTTCCGCCCGGCTCTGCTCTGGGCCACGTGCGGACTGCTCGGCCTGGCCGCCGGCTTCATTCTCCTTCGCTGGGGCGAGAGCTCGACCGCGCCGGTTTCGCGAAGCGTCGCCGAGGGCTAGGCTAGTCCGACTAGGGGCGGCCCTGCGACGCGTTCCAACGTTGGATTACCTGTCGCGCGAGAGGAAAATCCGCCGGCTTCAAATTCAGCGCCGCCTGGAAATGGGTGATGGCTTCCGGCACCTGCCGCGGATCTTTCGCCAGGGCCAGCGCGAGGTTGTAATGCGCCTCCGCCAAGTCGGGCTTGAGTTGCACGGCCTCGCGGTACTGCGCGATCGCGTCCGCTTCACGGCCGGGAATCTTCAGCAGGATATTGCCGAGATTGTAGTGAATCTCCCCCACCTTCGGCAGGAGCCGCAGCGCGGCCTCGTAGTGCGCGACGGCGTCCGCCTCGCGGCCAGGCAGATGCGACAACTCCGTGGCATAGTTGTACTCGGCCTCGCCGTTGCCGCGACTGAGCCGCAGCGCTTCCTCGTATTGGGCCATGCCCTCTTTTTCGCGTCCGGGAATCGCCATGAGCGTCTTCGCCAGATTGGTGTGCGCGCCGGCATGATCGGGCTTGAGTCGCAGCGTGGCCTCGAACTGCGCGATCGCCTCCTGCTCGTGTCCGGGCATCGCCGCCAGCAAACAGCCCAGATTGAAGTGCGCCATCCAGGCGCCGGGATTACGGGCGAGGGTCTCGCGGTAAAGCGTGCGGTCGTCGTGGAACATGGCGCAGTGCGCCCAGGTGAGCGCGCCGAGTCCAAGGGCCAGCCCGGACGCGAGCACGGGCCACCAGGCGGCGCCGAGCTTGTCGACCGCGAGCGAAAGGACCGCGCCGGCGAGAGCGATGAGCCCCAGGTCGGGCAGGTACTGCCAGTGATCCCAGACGAAGGAATACAAGCCGCCGTAGAGATTGACGAAACCGAGGACCGGAAAGAGCGAGCCGATGAAAAAGAGAAAGGCGGCGAGTGGCGCGCGGGAACGATGGCGCAGCGCCCAGAGGACGCCGAGCAGTGCGAAGACGCCGGCCGGATAGAGCCATTGCCACCAGACCGCGTGATCAGGCACCC
>CALFNJ010000538.1 GCA_937902865.1 uncultured Opitutaceae bacterium | reverse complement strand
AATGAGGGGATGAAAATGGACTTGGGCTTGAGGGTGTTCATGGGGACGAACCGGGGTTGGAACGGACGAGTTTATCGATGAATCCTTTGACCCTGATGACGCTGAATAGTCCCGCGCCGGGGATGGGAATTAGCGACTCCGTTTCCAGTAACCAAAACTAAGGAAAAGCGGGGGCGAAGTCAGGACCGGACAGATTCAGAAGCCAGAAAGCCAGAAATTCCGTTTCTGGCTTCCTGGCTTCCCAATTACTTTTCCGATCTCCAGGTCGAGTCGGAGTAAAAAAAGAACGCGACCGGGAGGTCGCGTCCCAATTTTGGTCCTTGGCCTGGGCTCAATGCCGTGGGCGAGGTCCGGCCTGTGTCGCCGCTTACGGCGCTGTCACTGGCGCGATTGGATGATCGGAGAGGGTGAATTGCAGCACGCCGCTGCTGTTCGTCTGCGCGACGGCGAAGGTGAATTCCATCGTGCCCGTGGTCGGCACGATCGAAGAGGTGAACGTCGTACCCTGCATCTGGCCGACCTGGCGGCGGCTGGCGGGATCGTTCGGATAGGCTCGTTCGTAAGCGGTCACGACGACGATGACGGGCGAGACCACCTGATAGTAGAGCGGAGCACCGGGTATCACCGCGGCGACCTGCGAAGCGGCGATGTTGGTGTTCGCCGGTCCGCTCGTCGAATTGACCTGGGTGTTGCCGACCTGGATCTGGTAGGTGACCGGGTAGACGATGCTGGGTGGCGGCGGCACGGAGGAGCAGCCGGTGATTGCAAGGACAGCGAGGGAAGAAGAAGCGAGTAGGGCAAGGAGTCGGTTTCTCATGCGGCGCATAGTAGCGAGGAGCCGTAATAGGTTCCGCCGCAACGGCATGGTTTTGCCCTTTTGGGCACTCACCCCATATCGATCGGATGGCCGGATGATCCGACAAGCTGATGATCGGAGGATCCGATGATCGGAATGGGGACGCGACCTCCCGGTCGCGTTGGCTCGGTCAAGGTGGAACGCGTTGTCCCCAACGCGTTGGTGGCTCCGTCAGCGATTTTTCGCGGACAAACGTTTCAGCGCGTTCGGGACAACGCGCTCCACCTCGATCCCGCTCCGTGAATTCTTCCTTGTGCCTGCGCGCGATCCATTACGCCGCTCACTCCTTCGGCGTCGACGGGGTCCAGAACTGGATCACGTAGTACGTCGCCGGCGTCTTGCCGATGTTGCGCATGTTCTCGTTCTCGTTCGCGGAGTAGAAAATCATCGAGCCGGCGGTCGCGGTCTGGATCTTGCCGTCGATGTTAATCTCCAGCGTGCCTTCCTTGATGATCACGAGCTCCTCCTGCGGATGACGATGGAGCGCGCCGGTGTTCTCGCCCGGGTTGAGCGTGCTGATGTGGCAATGAAACTTGTCGAGCGTCGGAGTCGGCGCCTCGAAAACGGCGACGCGCTGGCCGGTCTTGGTCGGCGTGAAGACGAGCTTCTGCCAGTCGATGACCTGGGAAAGCATCTTGGCGGGCGGAGTCGAACCGGGAGCGGGAGTTTGGGCGGGGAGCATGGACGCAAGGACAACGAACGCGGCGAGGCAGGCGAGTGATTTCATTTTTTGGGGTAGGGGTAACAGGTGGCGCCGTCGAAAATGCCGGACCGGGCCCGGGAAGCAATCCGTCGGATTTCGCGCAGGGGCGCGTCGCCCGCAGCGATCGGATGCCTTAGCCGCGGCAGGTCTCTGTGACTCAGCGCTGAATGCTTTGGAACACGGAGGTCGCGGAGGGGAAGGGAGGACCCAGAGGAAAATCCGAAATCCGCGACCTCCTTTCCCCTCCGCGACCTCCGTGTTCAACTCAACTCCTCTGCGCGAAATTCCGCGTGCTTCGGCATTGCCCGCTCTAGGCCTGTCGCTCACATTGGCTCTCTTATGGGACGTCAATGGCTCCACGCAAAACGCGCGATCGTTAACCTCAAAAAAGGCCAGACGGTCGGAAAACTCGTCAAGGAAATCACCGTGGCCGCGAAGCTCGGCGGCGGCGATCCGACCGGCAACGCCCGGCTGGCGGCGGTGCTGGAAAAAGCCCGCAAGGCGAGCGTGACGCGCGACGCGATCGAGCGCGCGATCGCCAAGGGTGCCGGCACCGGCGGCGACAAGGGCGGGCTCGAGCACGTCGTGTTCGAAGGCTACGCGCCGCACAAGGTCCCCGTGATCGTCGAGACCTACACCGACAACCACCAGCGCACGGCGCCCGAGATGCGCGTGCTTTTCAAGGCCGGCCAGCTCGGCGGCGGCGGCAGCAACAAGTTTCTCTTCGACCACGTGGGTCTCGTCGAGGCCCACCACCCGGACGCGAAAGTGGATCTCGAAGCCGCGGCGATCGAGGCGGGTGCCAATGATTTCGAGGCCCTCACGCACCAGCAGAACGACGATATTCCCGAAGGCCACGCGGGTGCGCGCTTCATCACCGACCGCGCCCAGGTGCACGCCGTTTCCACCTGGCTGAAGGGCCATGGCTGGTCCGTGGTGACGAGTGAGCTCGGCTACATCGCCAAGACCTTTCCGGAGCTGGACGACACCGC
>CALFNJ010000537.1 GCA_937902865.1 uncultured Opitutaceae bacterium | reverse complement strand
CCAGGCGCATGGCGTACTGTCCGAGGGGATTGTCGGGCCCGGGCGGCACGCGCGGGCCGCCGGTCGACGCCAGCGGCTTGCCCATGGATGTGCACTCCAGCCAGGTCGAGTCGATGGACACTCCGGAAAACCTGCTCGGCGGCATCGACGCGGCCAGCGAGGCGAAAAACCGGCCCGACCTTTTCGGCCCTCCCCACCGGACCGATCCCACGCAATGGACCGATGACGAAATCGCCGAGGCGGAAAACAACGTCTATCGCTCGTTGATCCTGCCCCCTCCTTCCGCGTCGACCACGACCGAATATCCCAACGCCACGAGCACGACGGAGGATGACAACGTCATCACCGTCCGGCGCGCCTACAGCCGCGCCGACCTCGTCGTCACCGTTGAGACCAATGGCACGGTCTCCGTCACGAAGATCGTCGACGGCGTCACCACCGACGTCACCAGTCAGTTCGGCCCTGCCATCACCGCGCCCGCCTCCGTCTACGATGAGCGCGAGGGCAAGACCGTTTCCGTCACGAAGATCGATGTCGGCGTGCTCAAGACCGAGCTCGATGCCGCCCGCGATCCCACGATCATGCCGGCGACCAAGTACTTCGATTTTCAGGGTCTGATGTACATCAACGTGAAGGGCTCCTCCTCCACTGCTCCCGGCGGGGTGAAGCTCACGAATGCCACCAGCATTCCGTTCAATCCCGCCACCGGCACGGGCTTTTCCGTCGCGACCAACGGCGGGCTTTATCTCCAGGGCAACTACAACACCTCCGGCCTCACGGATAGCTCCGGCCACGCCGTCAACGACAGCGATGGCAACCAGCGCGCCGTGCCTTCGATGCTGCTGGCCGACGCCCTCACCGTGGTTTCCAGCGGCAAGGCGGACAGCACCACCTCGCTGCCTCTGACCAGCCGTGTGGCGACCGACGCCGTGCTCACCGTCAACGCCGGTCTGCTCACCGGCAACCGGGCTTCCAACACGTCCGGATCGAGCGGCGGCGCCCAGAATCTCGTGCGCTATGTGGAAAATTGGAACGGCAAGACCATCAACTACAACGGGTCGGTCGGCCGGCTCTTCGATTCCACCACGTACGTCGCGCCCTACGCCGGCGCCGTCGGCACGGTTTACATGCCGCCCACGCGTAATTTCACGTTCGACAGCAATATCCCGCTGCACCCGCCCCCAGGCAATCCGACGACCACCGCCTTCGGCCGCGGCGACTTCTTCACCTGGCAGTAAGCCGGCGCGATGGGTTTCGTTCGTTTCTTCCGCCGTTCGATGAACACGCCCCCTCCCGAGACTCCGGTCGCCGCTCCGCGTCCCGCGGACACGTCGAGTCCGTTCCAGGGCGTGCTCCATTTCGGCGAGGATGAGGACAACTTCGTGCTGCTCCGCGCCCGGCGTCTGCTCCGGCTGGGTCGCGTCAACTTCGAGCATCTGCTCGAATCCGAGCCGCTCCCCGACCCCGAGGTGACCGCCGTGATCCCGGCGCGCAATGAGGAGGCGACCGTCGGCGACGTCGTGCGCGAATGCCTCCACTACGCCGGCCGCGTGATCGTCGTCGAGGGCGGTTCCACCGACCGCACCGCCAGGGTCGCCGCCAAGGCCGGCGCGCTCGTCATCCGGGACCAGGGCCTCGGCAAGGGTGCCGCCCTCCGACTCGCGGTCGCGCAGGTCGAGACGCCCATTTGTGTTTTTGTCGACGCCGACGGCTCCCACGATCCGATCGATATCCCGCTGCTGGCCGCGCCGATCAAGTCGGGCCAGGCCGATCACGTCACCGGTTCGCGCCTCCTCGGCGGCTCCGATGAGCTGCACGGCGGCGGCGATGAATTCCTGCGGCTCGCGGGCTCGGCCTTCATCACGTCGATGATCAACTGGCGTTTCGGTACGCGCCTGTCCGATTCACAGAACGGTTTCCGCGCCATTCGCACCGAGGTCTTTCGGCGGCTCGATCTGCGGTCGAGGCATACCACGATCGAGATGGAGATGATCATGGCCACCCTCGTCGCCGGCGCGCGGATCACGGAGGTCCCCACGCACGAGCGGCCGCGGGCGGCCGGCTATTCCAAGATTTCGCTCTCCCGCCCAGGCACTTGGCTGTCCTATGGGTGGCGGTTGGCCGAAGGTCTTTGCCGTCAAAAGAACAATCCTCCGCGCCCAGCATGAACGGGGGATACGACGCCGTGGTCGGCGTATGGGATGGCCACGACGCCGGCGCCGCGCTGGTGGTCGATGGCCAAGTCAAGCTGGCGCTGAACGAGGAGCGCCTCAGCGGCCGCAAGCTGGAGGTCGGCTTCCCCGTGCGCGCCGTCGCCGCGATGCGGCAGGCCGCCGGCAACCGCCGCATCGCCTGGGCCGGCACGACGTCGGATCCTGCGAAGACGCTCACCCGCCTGCTGCCGTCGACGAAGGAGAGCTATTACCGCCTGCGCCGCCGACTCGCGCCGCCGGGTCCGCTGCATGGCTTCACGGTCCGTGCCAAGTATTCCCTCACCCAGCTGCCCACGAATTCGCTGCTCCGGAGCTGGGCCCGTCGCTCGTTCGCCGCGCAGCTGCGCGTCCCGCTCGCGGATGTCTCCCTCGTCGACCACCATGCCGCCCATGCGGCGTCCGCGGCGTTCTGGCCGACGTGGAACGGCGATGCCAACATCGTCACCCTGGACGGCATCGGAGACGGCGAGTCCGGTTCGGTCTGGCGCTGGTCGGAAGCGGACGGTGCGCTCAGCCCGCTGCTGTCGATCCCCGGCTCGGCTTCGCTCGGGCTTTTCTTCGAGCATGTCACGAACGAGCTGCAGATGCGCCCGCTCGAGGACGAGGGCAAGGTGATGGCGCTGGCCACTTACGCGGTCGAGACGCCGGCGGACGCCAATCCCTTCCTCCGGTGGTTTTCCCTCGTGTCCGACGCGCGCGGGCTGCCGGTGCTGCGCTGCTCCGTCGCCCCGGCGAAGATGGCGCGCGCCGTCGCCCGCGTCGTCTGGTGCACGCCGCGCGAACAGGTTGCCCGCATGGCGCAGCAGACGCTCGAAGTCCTCGTTCCGCGCTTTTTTGCCCTGCTGGCCGACGCCACCGGCTGCCGCGCTTTCGGCTACGCCGGCGGCGTCGCCTCCAACATCAAGGTCAACCGCCTCATCCGCAACCTGCCCCAGGTTGAGCGCCTGGAGGTTTGTCCCGCGATGGGCGACGGCGGACTCGCCCTCGGCGCCGCCCTTGCGACCTGGCGGCAGCTCAGCGGACAGCGGCCGCAGGCCTTCGTCGACTTCCGGCTGGGTTCTGATCATGGCGACCTCGGACGCGACGCCCAGTCGATCGCGCTCCGGACCGGAGCCCAGCTACGGCGTCCGCCCGACATCGCGGCGGCGGCGGCCGAGCGCGTCGCCGCCGGCGAGATCGTCATGTGGGCCCAGGGACGCATGGAGCTCGGCGCCCGCGCGCTCGGCGCGCGCAGCATCGTTGCCCGCGCGGACAGCGTGGCCGCGCGCGACGATCTCAACCTGCGGCTCAAGCGCCGCGTCTGGTACCAGCCGTTCTGCCCGTCCATCCTGCTCGCGGAGGCCCCCGCCCTGCTCGCGGACTACCGCGGCCCGCGCGATCTCAACCGTCACATGACCGGCGGATTCCTCACCACCGCCCATGGCCGGGCGGCCCTGGCCGGCGCGATCGGGCCGGATGGCTCCTGCCGGCCGCAGATGGTGGCGGAGGACGAGTCGGATCCGTGGTACCGCCTGCTCGCCGGCATCAAGGCGCGGCTCGGCACCGGGGCCGTCATCAACACGAGCCTCAACATGCACGGCAAGCCCATGTCCGACACGGCCGACGGCGTGGTGGAGGCCTGGCTGGAAAGCGGCGTGCAGCATCTCGCGCTCGGCTCGGCTTTGCTTTCCAAAAGCGATTCCAACGAACACGCTCGGGCCTGATTCCCATGGGCTCCGACGCGCCACCTCCCGCAGCGGCCTCCCGCTGGCAAAAGCCGATCTGGTACGGCCTCTGCCTGGCCGCGCTCGGCGGAACCGCGTTCTGGGCGCAGCACGTCGTGGCGGACCTCACCACGGACGAGCAGCGGGCGATGGTTCCGGTGTCCACGGTGTGGGGCATGAACGCGTGCTTCCTCGTGGGCGCGGTGGGACTCCTCTGCGCGCTCGGCGCGCTGCGGCAGCGGCTCGCGCGCCGCCATCTCTGGGCGGCGGGCGGCCTCGCCGTGCTCGGGTACCTGGCCTGCGGGATCGCGCCCAAGACCAACCGCATCTTCTACGACGAGCACATCTACATGCAGATCGGCCAGACGCTCGCCCACACCGGCCGCGCGGAGTACTCCACCTACGCCAAGGCGGAGTACGGCGAGTTCACGACCATCAACGCCTGGGTCAACAAGCAGCCCAACGGCCAGCCATACCTGCTCTCCTGGGTCTATCGGCTCGCCGGCGCCTCGGAGGATGTCTCGTTCACCGCCGAGCGCGTGGCCGTCGGCATCACGGCCGCCCTGTTCTTCCTCGCGCTCGTGCTGCTGCCAGTCCCCCTGCCCGCCGGCACCGCGCTGGCGGTGCCGCTCTGCTATCTTTTCACCCCGCTCGTGCTCTGGTGGGGTCACACCGTCGCCGTCGAACCGACCGCGGTGCTCACGACGATCGCGGCGATTTTCGCCGCTTCGCTGCATGCCCGGGCCCGCCATCCGGAAACCGGCGAGGGCTCCCTCGCCACCGGCACGCTGCTCGCCGCCACCGCCGCGTTCGCCGCGTACTTCCGCCCGGAGTCGCTGCTCGTCTTTCCCGTCGTCGCCAGCCTGCTCTGGGCCGTCGACCGTCGCTTCCTCGAGGACCGCGTCACCTGGGCCGCGTTCGGCCTGGCGCTGGCTTTGCTCACGCCGAATCTCCTCCACCTGTGGTCGGTCCGCACCGAGGACTGGGGTGCGGCGGACGGCCATCGCTTCGGCGCGGATTTCCTCGCGCGCAACCTCGCCAGCAACGTCGGCTATTTCGTCCAGCAAAAGTGGTTCCCGCTCGCCGGCACCCTGCTCGCCCTCGGCGGCGCCGGCTGGCTGGCCCGCCATCGCCGGTGGTTCGGCGTCACCGCTCTCGGCTGGTTCCTGCCCTCCTGGGGCATCTTCCTCCTG
>CALFNJ010000536.1 GCA_937902865.1 uncultured Opitutaceae bacterium | reverse complement strand
TCGATCTCGGCCGGGCATTTTGAGCAACTGTTCGGGCGGTCAAACGTCTCGCGATAAGCAACGTACCCCCATGATGACCTTGAAAGCCTCGAAGCCTCTCCTGCTCTCGCTCCTGTCGCTCGCCCCGCTGGCCGTGTTCGCGGCCGAAGATCGTCCCTGGCAGAAGCTGAACGATCTGACTGCAACCGAGGTGGTCCGGAATTTCGCCGCGCCACCGTCCGGGTATAGCTCGCAGGTTACCTGGGGTTGGAGTGGCGTCATCACTCGCGAGGTCATTGCCCGCGACCTCGACAAGCTTTTGGGGATGAACATCCACCAGGCCTGGGTGGAGCCCGGCCGCAATCCCGAGGCGCCTTATCTTTCGCCCGCCTATTTCGAGAACGTGAAGATCGCCGTCGAGGAGGCGAAGAAGCGCGGCATGCATCTTTGGTTCGATGATGACGGCGGTTATCCTTCGGGCTTCGCGGGCGGCAAGTTCACGACCGAGCGGCCGGAGTTCCGGATGAAGGCCCTCGCCCCCGTCGAGCAGAAGCCCGTGGCGGCCGGTGAAACGTTTTCGGTCGCGCCCGATGCGACCACGATTTGCGTGGTGGCGCTCAACCTCGACACCGGCGCCGGGCAGGTGCTCGAGCCCAAGGCGGGCAAGGTCGAGTGGACGGCGCCGGCCTCCGGTCGCTGGGCCGTGGCGGTGTCGCGCTGGGTGTTCCGCTCCGGCGTGACGAAGTCCGCGAACAACAAGTCGGGCGGCAAGGACAGCGAGCACTCGCTGATGGATTATCTCTCCCCCGAGGCCAACCAGCTCTTCATCACCTGGACCTACGAGCAGTACAAGAAGGCGGTCGGCGACGAGTTCGGGAAAACCTTCCTCGGCTTCCGCGGCGATGAGGCGTCGTACAACTTCAATCCGTGGACGCCGGATTTCCCGGAGCAGTTCCAGAAGCGCAAGGGTTACGATATCCGTCCCCATCTCGCCGCCATTTCCGCGATCCAGGTCGGCGGGCGCGGCGGCCGCGGCAATGCGGCGCCGGTGACGGCGAATCTCGATGCGGCGCATCGGGTCTATGCCGACTACTGCGACGTCTGGTCTGATCTCTTCGCGCAGAACTTCTTTTCCGCGGGCGCCAAGTGGGCGGCGGACAATCACCTCGAGATGCAGACCCACATCGAGCACGAGGAGATCCTGCCGCAGCTCGCGAGCTCGAATGGCGATTTCTTCAAGTGCATGCGCGACATCCAGGTGCCGGGCATCGATGTGATCTGGCACCAGCTCTGGCACGACGTGGTGGCGGATTTCCCGAAGCTCGCGTCGTCCTCCACGCATCTCAACGGCCATCCGCAGGCGATGAGCGAGTCGTTCGCCGCGATGAGCGGCAACTATCCCACGCCGAATCTCGAGGAGGCGGGCTGGATTCTGAATCACCAGATCGGACTGGGGATCACGCATTTCGAGTTCATGTCGATGGGCGCTTCGACCGGCACGCGCCGCACTCCGCCTGCGACTCCGGCTGTCGCCCAACCCGGAAAGGAAGCGCCGGCTCTGATGAAAGGCGCGGCGCCGAACGGCTATCGTTACATCAACGACCCCAAGTTCCCCGAGCTCGCGCAGTACGTGAACCGCACCACCTACGTGCTGGCCCAGGGTCGGCCGGCTGCGCAGGTCGGTGTCTATATGCCCTCCACCAGCATCTGGTTCGGCGGCACGGCGGTGAACCGCAGCTTTCTCGCGACGGTGCATGCGCTGCTCGAGCATCAGCGGGATCTGGACTTCGTGGACGAGTACGCGCTGACGAAATCGCTCAAGCTGCGCGGCGGCGAACTGGTCAATCTCAGCGGCCAGGCCTACCGCGGCATTGTCGTTCCCCCGATTGACGTCATCTCCAAGACGGCGCTCGAGAACCTGAAGGCCTTCGCGAAGGGCGGCGGCAAGGTCGTCTTCCTCGGCGCGGCGCCGTCGCTGGTCGCGGACAAGAATTTTCTCACGGCCTCCGGCCCGGCGGACATCAGCTGGGCGGTGACGGAGCCCACGGGTGAAGTCACGGCGAAGGTGCTGGCCGCGCTGCCGGAGTCGGATCTGGTCGTCGACCAGGCGACGACTGGCCTGAAGTACAACCACCGCCACCTGAAGGACGGCGACGTCTACTTTCTGTTCAACGAGGGCGAGACGGCCCTCAATCTGAAGGCGACGCTGGCGACCCACGGCACGGGCCGGCAGGCCGAGCGCCTCGACGCGCACACCGGCAAGAGCGAGCCGCTCGCCGGCGTGTCGTTCAGCAACGGCAAAGTCGTGGTGCCGGTGACGCTCGAGCCCTGGGCAACGACGCTCATCGTCATCAGCTCCAGCGCCGAGAAAATCGCTTCCCTTCCGTAAGCCGAAGTAGGGCTCGGCTCGCGGAGTTCAGTCGCGCAGAGGTGTCGGTGGTCCGGCCGCCAGTCCGGGCCGCCGCCCTCTGCGCTATTGGAGGGGAAGTAACAGCTGCGGGGCAGCAAGTAACAAGAGCCAGGTAACAAGTGCCAAGGGAGTCCGCGCTTCGCGCCCGGAGCATGGAACTAATTCTGTTCCGGCCCGGCTCGAACACTCCTGGTACTTGTTACTTGGCACCTGTTACTTCCTTCGCCTCCGGCAGGGGGCGAAGGGAAATCTTGCGGTATTCGATCGCGTTGCGTCCGGCTTCGATCGCCAGTTGTCCGAAATCGGCTGGGATTTTCAGCGCCGCCTCCATCAGTTCACCGTTGCAGGTGCAGCGGGCGGAACCGTCCTGCACCGTCACTTCGATGACGTTCCAATCCTGCGGCTTGAACGCCTTCAGTTGCTTGTAGGCGTAGGTCGCGAAGTCGCCGCACTGCAGCTGGACGTTCTTGAAGAAAATGCCGCTGTCCGTCCGCACGGCGGCGCGGAACTCGATTCGCAGGACGAAGTTTTTCGGAAAACTCCGAGTCGTCCAGAGCAGCACTCGCTCCTTCTCGGCATTCGCCTGGATGGCGCCGTCCCGGACGGTCCAGCGTCCGTCCGCGGCATCCGTCTTGCCGTCGAGCGCCGGGCCATCCTGATGATGCCAGCCCGAGAGGTCGTGACCGTTGAAAAGCTCTTCGAAGGCTGGAGTGGCAGCGGCCCGGGAAGCCGGGGTGCTGCCCGCGAGGAACAGCAGGAGCGCGCACCAAAGGGGGGATTTCATGGTGCGGAGACTGCGGCGAATGGGGGGAGGCGCAAATGAGAAGGAGGCGGAAGGGCAGGCTCCTCCTTCTGTGGGACGCGCTGCGCGGGGGTGGAGCTTTTGAATTTACGTGAAGCGGGGTTCGCCGGCATGCTGCGAAGCATGAACTACCCCCGTTTGCTGCGTCTCGCGTTTGTCGTCTCGGCGCTCTCCGCCTCGCTTTCGATCCATGCCGCGGACTTCGTGCCCGATGCCGGGTTTACCGCTCTGCTCAACGGCCGGGATCTGACGGGCTGGCATCATAAGGACAAGGACGGCAAGGAAGGTCCGGCGCTCGATGGGAAGGCCGACGCGGGCGATGGCCGTTTCACGGTGCAGGAAGGCGCGCTGGTCGGGAATGGCGCCACGGGACGGAGCGTGCTCTGGACGGTGAAGGACCTGCCGAAGAATTTCGTCCTCCGGCTGGAGTTCCGCGCGGCGCCGCATTGCGACGGCGGAATTTTCTTCAACAAGACGCAGCTGCAGTGCGGCGACTACGCGACCTATGCGTACAAGCAGCTGAAGACGTTCAAGCCCGAGGACTGGAATTCGATCGAGGTGACGATGAAAGACGGCGTGGCCTACTGCACCTGCAACGGCGAGGTCATGACCGCCGCGCTGAAGGTGCCGGAGTCCGGCCAGCTCGGCCTCGAGGCGGACAAGAACGCGATCACGTATCGCAAGATCGAGATCAAGGCGCTGCCGTAATCTGGCGCGCCGCGCGCGAGGCAAAGGTAGCAGCGGCCGTGGGACCGCGGTGATCGATCCTGGATTATGTGGAACTCAGGAAATCAGGAACGGCGGGTCCTGGCCTGAGGATGCATCGGAGACGCGACCTCCCGGTCGCGTTCGGCGACCGGGAGGTCGCCGCCCCATTGTGTCTGTCCGGCAAGATCGGAGGTAGGGACGCGCGGCCCGCGGGTCCGCCTCGATGTAGGGGCGTCCCTTGGGACGCCCGGTTCCCGATCGGAAGGTCCCCACGCGGTGGCGGAACGCTTTCAGTGAGGTGAACGCTCTGGTTGGCGGCGCGAACGGGCGTCCCAAGGGACGCCCCTACATCGAGGGCGGCTCACCGGGGACGGTTCGCCCTACCTTTGCGGAGTCGGAGCGGACGGGCGGGCCGCCCGTCCCTACCTTTCTGATTTGGGCACGAAAAAGGGGATGCCGAAGCATCCCCTTGGGAAAATCGATCGGCTCGGGCTCGACTTACTTCTTCGTGAAGCCGCGGTCGTTCAGCCAGGCGACGAAGAGGTTCGGCCAGCCGCCGACGGACAGGGTGCGATCGGAGCGCACGCCGAAGCCGTGGCCACCGCTGTTGAAGATGTGCAGCTCGACGTTCACGCCGGCCTTGCGGCAGACGGTGAGGAAGGCGGCCATCGCGTCCGGCATGCTGTCGTTGACCGCGCAGAGCATGAAGATCGGGCCCGTGGTGTCCTTGTTGAGCGTGCTCTCGATCCGCGTGAAGCCGCTGGTGTAAATCGGAGCGCTGAAGTTCGGACGGGAGGAAACGCGCTCGATCGGATCGGTGGCGTCCGGCTTGCCGGCGTCCCACTTGGAGATCGCGTTCAGGACCACGGCGCCGCCGGCGGAGAAGCCCATGATGCCGATGCGGTCAGGATTAATCCCGAACTCGCCGGCATGGGCGCGGACGTAGCGGATCGCGCGGCTGCCGTCGGCCGCGGCGTGCACGTCGGCGTTGTAGGGCTGCGCGGCGCCGGTCGCCATGTTAGCGGTGTCGCGGGCGAGGCGGTATTTCAGGACGAAGGCGGCGACACCGTGGTCGGCGAGCCAGCGGCCGACGTCATAGCCTTCGCGGTCGATCGTGTGGAACATGTTGCCGCCACCCGGGGCGACGATCACGGCCGCGCCGGTCGCCTTGTCCTTGGCGGGCAGGAACGGCGTGATCGACGGATTGTGGA
>CALFNJ010000535.1 GCA_937902865.1 uncultured Opitutaceae bacterium | reverse complement strand
AGAAACCGCGCATTGCCGCTGGCGCCGTCATTGCTGCCGGCCTGGCCGGAGGCGCCGGCGAAGGTGGAAACGTTTCCATCCGGCGTGATGCGGCGGATCGTATGATCGCCGCCATCGGCCACGTAGATATTGCCGGCGCCATCGACGGCAGCCCCCGTGGGATTCAGCAGCCGGGCATTTGAGCCCGAGCCATCGGTGTGATCAATCGCGGCGCCCGCTCCCGCCAGCGTGGAAAAGTAGAACGGTTCAGCGTGGACCGTGGTCACGAGAAACGCCCCCGGCAGGAGCAGCGCGGCGCCGACCAGGCTGCCGAGCCGCCGAAGGCCCGCAGAAAAGAGCCGGATGCGTTGCGGGGCGCGAGATGTGGAAGCGGGTGAACGTGAAGCGAACGCGGCGGGATTTTTCATGGCATGGCGATGAGGTTGGACCCTGGGGGAGCCTCCCTTGGATGCCTTCCGCCCGATCCTGTTGCTGGGGTCCACCCCTACTCGCCGGCCGGTCCACACCTACCCTATCCGGACCCCCAGAAGTTAAGCGCAAAGACGCAAAGACGCGAAGATCAGAGAAACTGGCTGCATTCGATTTGCCGGTCTTCGCGTCTTTGCGTCTTTGCGCTTAAATAAACTCCGCATGAGCCAGATTCTGAAAACTAGGAAAGTCCGATCGAATGAAGCGACTGGCGATCCGGGAGGACACCGAAGGTCGGATCGCTGACCGGGCGCGGCGCTGGCGAAACTCCGCCGCGGGCTCCGTCCTTGGTGATTTTGCCGTAGTCGAGTTTGATCACGCGATCGGCGCAGGAGAAATACTGCTCGTCGTGGCTGATCGCCAGGACCGCTTTCCGGCGGGAGCGGAGTTCCGGCAGGATCTGCGTGTAGAAGACATCCTTGAAGAGCGGATCCTGGTCGGAGGCCCATTCGTCGAACAAGTAGAACGGTCGGTCCTCGAGGTAGGCGCAGAGCAGCGCGAGCCGCTTCCGCTGACCCTGGGAAAGCTGAGTCGTCGAGAAAACGCCCCGCTCGATCGCGACCTTGTGGTCGAGGTGCAGTCGCTCGAGATATTTTCTCGCATCGGCATCGGAGGCGTCGCGCGTCAGACCAATCGTGCGATCGAAGAGGAAGTAGTCGGAGAAGACCGCCGAGAAGCACTGGCGGTAGTCGTCGCGATTGTGATCGCCGATCACGTGACCGTTCAGCCCGATCTCGCCGCCCGCGGGCGGATAGAGTCCGGTGATCACTTTAGCCAAAGTGGATTTCCCGCTCCCATTGCCGCCGACGAGAAAGACGAGTTCCCCGGGACGGAATGAGAGATCGATCGGCCCGAGCAGGAAATTGTCGTCCTCCCGCTCGCGATGATAGTGATGACTCACGCGATCGAGCTCGAGCCGGGCAAACGGCTCGGAAGGTAGGGACGGGCGGCCCGCCCGGCCGAGTTCGACCTGCGGCTGGGATACCTGGGTGGGACCGAGTCCAACCGGACGGGCAGGCTGCCCGTCCCTACCCTCGGAACTCTCGGAATTTTCCGACGCGACCGACAACGCCAGACCGAGCTGCTCGACCTTGCGCAGCGAAACATTGGCGCGGCTGAAAACGGAGAGGCTGCCGAGCAGGCCGGCGAGCGGGCCCATCAGGTAGAGCGTGCCGATGATGTAGCCGGTCAGGGTCTGTGGGCTGACGTCCTGCAGCCGTGGCACGAGGAAGAGACTCAGGCCGATCAGGCCGAGGAACAGCAGCTGGTTCCAATTCTGCGCGACGATGAAGCGCAGCTCGGCGGCGACGTTGTGCTTGCGGCAGACCTCCGCCGCCTCCGCCACATCCTCCGTGAGAAACGCCTCGCGGCGGGCGCGGTGCAGCTTGAGTTCCTTGATGCCCTCGGTGAGCGCGCGGAAATTGCGAAAGAGCCGATCCTGTCCTTCACGCGCGGCCGAGAGATGGCCGAAGCCGCGCCGGATCATCATCCGGTAGGTCACGGCGCCGGCGAGGCCGAAGACAAACATCGCGAGAAACACGGGCAGCGACAGCCACGCGAGATAGACCGCGCCACCGAGCAGCACGGCGAAGTTCACGGCGAAGATGGGAATGCTCAGCGTCGCCTGCGTGATCTCGAGGATGTCCTCGGTCAGAACGGCCATCAGCTTGGGCGCGCCGAGGTCCTCGAGCTGGCGGAGCGGCACGGCGAGGATCTTCTTCACCAGATCCTGACGGAGCCGCGCGTTCGTCTCCTGTGAAAAATGAGCCAGCGCGAGCTGGGCGCAGGCGTTGGTCACGATGCGGCCGACGCCGAGAGCACCGAACGCGATGGCGAGCGTTGTGCCGGTGTGACCGGGATGCGTCAGCGCCGAGTTGATCAGAGCGATGAGACCGGCGTTGCAGGCGCCGCTGACGAGCGCGGCGAGCGAGGTCCAAAGGACCATCGCGGGGGAATAGCGGATGAGGAAGCGGAAGAGCGTCATGAGGTGGCGGGCACAGGAACAGGAGAAAAAGCGGGAGGCGTGGAGACGGACGTGCGCCGGCCTTCAGACCCATGTCCCGCCTTCGCGCGCCGCCACGACGGGCGAAGTAGGTTTCCACCCCAAGCCGGGCCCCGCGGCGTTTTTTGGGTCCGAGACCCCACTACCCGCTCTGCACCGCCTGCTG
>CALFNJ010000534.1 GCA_937902865.1 uncultured Opitutaceae bacterium | reverse complement strand
GAGCGCCGAGCGCGAGGTGCTGGCGGCCAGCTCGCCAGAATTTCGGACCGTGGCGCTGCGCCCGCATCTGATCTGGGGCGTCGGCGACCCGCATCTCGTTCCGCGGCTGCTGGCGCGCGCCCGGGCCGGCCGCCTGCGGATCGTGGGGCGCGGCGACAATCGGGTCGACATGGTGCATGTCGACAACGCCGTCGACGCGCATCTGCTGGCCGAAGCTGCGCTGCGCCAAAACCGCGGGGCAGGGAAAGCCTACTTCATCACCAACGCCGAACCGGTGGCGTTGTGGGACTGGATCAACGGCCTGTTGCGGGCTGTGGGTGAACCGCCGATGACAAAAAAGATTTCCGCAGGCGCCGCGTCCGCCATCGGCGCGCTCTGTGAGACGGCCTGGAAAATCCTCCCCCTGCGCGGCGAGCCGCCGATGACGCGCTTCATCGCTGCCGAGCTGGCGAAGGATCACTGGTTCGATCCGGCCGCGGCCCGACGGGATCTTGATTATGTCCCGCGCGTGAGCATGACCGCGGGCACGGCGGAATTGGTGGAATCGCTGCGGAAGTCGAACTCAACGTCCAACGTCCAACGTTGAACATTCAACGTTCAACGATTCGGAAATATCGTTGGATGGGTACAGAAGTTTTCCGTGGGTTGCGTTGAGCGTTGGACGTTCAGTGTTGAATGTTGAACGTTGCGCCCGCGCGAGCGGGCGTCACCGGCTTCGCTGCCGGACCGCTTCGAACAGTGTGATGATTGTGGCCATCGCCACGTTCAGGGAATCGGCCTGGCCCGCCATCGGGATGCGCACGGGCTGGTCGGCCTGCTTCAGCCAGAATTCGCTCAGGCCGTATTGCTCGCTGCCCATCACCACCGCGAGCGGGCCGCGCAGGTCGACATCGGAATAGAGCGCCGTCGCCGCGGGCGTGGTCGCCACGGTGCGGATCTGTTTCGCGCGCAGCCAGGCGTGAACCGCTGCGCTTTCGCCGACCACGCAGGGAACGGAAAACAGCACGCCGGTGGAAGCGCGCACGACGTTCGGGTTGAATAAATCCGTGACGGGATCGCAGACGATCACGGCATCGCATCCGGCCGCGTCGGCGCTGCGCAGGATCGTGCCGAGGTTGCCGGGCTTCTCGATGGCCTCGACCACGAGCAGGAACGGCACGGCCGTCAGGGCCAGATCCTTTAGCTCCCGCTTCCATTGCGGCGCGACGGCGAGGAGGCCGTCAGGACGCTCCCGGTAAGCGACCTTGGCGAACGCTTCCTTGCTGAGCTCGAACAACTGGGCGCCGGCGGCCCGCGCCTGCTCGATGAGCGCGGTTTCATTTTCGCCGAGAAACCAGTCGGGAGAAAAATAAAGGTCTCGCAGTGTCACCCGTTTTTCCAGCGCTCGACGGATTTCGCGATAACCCTCGACCAAAAACACCCCGGCTTCGTCGCGCGGCCGCCGGTCGCGCAGGCGCACGAGCTCCTTCACGCGCGGATTCTGGAGGCTGGTGATTTTCTCGATCGGTTGGCCCACGGAACACACGGAACACGCGGAAATAGGAAAATTAAATCCTTTTGTTGAGTGGAATGATTCCGGTGTAATCCGGGTCTTCCGTGGGCAAAAAGAAATTCAACGACCATCCGTTCGCGTATCACCAGGAAATCGAGCTGGAGATCACAACGCTGACCAACCTCGGCTCCGGCCTCGGTCGGATCGTTCTGCCCGCAATCGAAAATCGAGAATCCAAAATCGAAAATTCCGGAGGGAATTCCGGAGGCGGCTGGGTCGTGATGGTGCCCTTCACGCTGCCGGGCGAGCGGGTGCGCGCCCGGGTGTTTCGCAACCAGAAGAATTTCTCGGAGGCTGACCTGGTGGCGGTGCTCACGCCGTCGCCGCATCGCATCGCGCCGCCCTGTCCACTCTTCGGTCGCTGCGGGGGTTGTCAGTACCAGCATCTGACCTACGCCGAGCAGCTCGCGTGGAAACAGCGGCAGGTCGGCGAGCTGCTCCGGCACATGGCCGGCATCGAATTTCCGGTCGCCCCGGTCATGGCGTCGCCGCGGGAATACGGCTATCGCTCGAAAATCACGCCGCATTTTGCCGCGCCGCGGCAAAATGCGGAAATCCCGAATCTCAATGGACAAACGCCAAAGGGACCGCTGCCAAAAGAACGGCCGGAGGGATTTCCGATTGGATTTCTGCGACAGGGGACGCGCTTCGATATTGTGGACGTGCCGCATTGCGACATTGCCACGGAGGCGATCAATGCGCGCCTGCCGGAGATGCGCGCCAGCATCCGCGCCCGGGCGGCGGCCGGCGAGTTTCCGCGCGGGGCGACGCTGCTGCTCCGCGATGCGGGCGGCACGGTGACCTCCGACTACGAAGCCATCATCACCGAGACCGTGGGTGAGCTGAAGCTGCGCTTCCTCGCGCGCGATTTTTTCCAGAACAACCCGTTCATCCTGCCCGCGTTCACCGGCTATGTGCGCGAGCAGGCGTCGGCCGGCGGTGCGAAGTTCATGGTCGACGCCTACTGCGGCAGCGGACTGTTCGCCTTGTCCTCCGCGTCGGCGTTTCAGCGCGTGGCCGGCGTGGAGATCAGCGAGAGCAGTATCCGCTTCGCGCAGCAGAACGCGGCCGCCAACGGCATCACGAACGCGACCTTTCAGGCCGGCGACGCCACCGCGATCTTCCAGGGACTGACATTTCCCGCTGCTGAGACCGCCGTCGTGATCGACCCGCCGCGCAAAGGCTGCGACGAAAGCTTCCTCCAGCAGCTCTTCGCCTTCGGACCGGCCACCGTGGTTTACGTGAGCTGCGATCCCGCGACCCAGATGCGCGATCTCCGACATTTTCTAACTGCAGGCTATGAACTGACGGCCGTGCAGCCCTTTGATCTGTTCCCGCAGACGCGGCATCGTGAGTGCGTGATCACAGATC
>CALFNJ010000533.1 GCA_937902865.1 uncultured Opitutaceae bacterium | reverse complement strand
GCCGTTCGGCGGTAAATATCCGACGCTCGGCACCAATCCGCATTCGTGGGGCTTCCCGGCCACCGGCGCCATCGGTTACCCGATCGTGATCGACTGGGCCACGTCCGTCATCGCGATGGGCCGCGTCCAGCAGCTCGCGCGTGAGGGCAAGCAGCTTCCTCCCGGCGCCGCGGTCGACGCCAACGGCACGCCGACCACCGATCCGCAGCAGGCGAAGTACCTCCTGCCGTTCGGCGCCCACAAGGGCTACGGCCTTTCGCTGATGAACGAAATCATCGGCGCGTTCATCGGCGGCTCGCTCCCGACCATCCGCAACCGCTGGAACCAGGTCGGTGACGACAAGGGCACCTGTGCGTTCTTCTTCCAGGTCTGGCATCCCGATGCGATGAACGCCGGCGCGTTCGCCAAGGGCCGCAACCAGATCGAGAACGTCAAGGCCGTCCTCGGCGACATCCTCGGCCACGGCAACGAGAACTGCATGCTCCCCGGCCAGCTCGAGGCGCAGGCGGCCGCGCGCAGCGCGAAAAACGGCGGACTCCTCTTCTCCGAGGCTGAGGTCGCCGCGTTCAACGAGATCGCCACCGAATGCCGCAAGCCGCGCTGGAAGCTCTCCGACCTCAAGGTCGCCGAATAAGGCGCGAGCCCGCGCTTCGCCTATCCATCCGTTCCCTTCTCCTTCTCCATGAGCCTTAAAATCAAACCCGCCAATTCCGCCGTCTTCGACCAGATCTCGCTCGGCGAAGTCATGCTCCGCCTCGATCCGGGCGAGACCCGCGTTCGCACCGCCCGTCACTTCACCGTCTGGGAAGGCGGCGGCGAGTACAACACGTCCCGCGGCCTCCGCAAATGCTTCGGCCTGAAGACCGGCGTCTGCACCGCGTTCGTCGACAACGAGGTCGGCCATCTCGTCGAGGACTTCATCATGCAGGGCGGCGTCGCCACGGATTTCATCAAGTGGCGCGAGGATGACGGCATCGGCCGCACCGTGCGCAACGGCCTGAACTTCACCGAGCGCGGCTTCGGCATCCGCGGCGCCGTTGGCGTCCCGGACCGCGGCAATACCGCCGCCAGCCAGCTCAAGCCGGGCGACTTCGACTGGGATCACATCTTCGGCAAGCTGGGCGTCCGCTGGTTTCACACCGGCGGCATCTTCGCCGCGCTGTCCGCCTCCACCGCCGAGCTCACCGTCGAGGCCGTCAAGGCCGCGAACAAGCACGGCACGATCGTCAGCTACGATCTCAACTACCGTCCGTCGCTCTGGAAGACCATCGGCGGCCTGAAGAAGGCGCAGGAGGTCAACCGCGAGATCGCCAAGTATGTCGATGTCATGATCGGCAACGAGGAGGACTTCACCGCCTCGCTCGGCTTCGAGGTCAAGGGCGCCGACCACAACCTGAGCCACATCGAGACCGACGCCTTCAAACAAATGATCGAGACGGCCGTGAAGGAGTTCAAAAACTTCAAGGTCGCTGCCACCACGCTCCGCCGCGTCATCACCGCGACGAAGAACGACTGGAGCGCGATCCTCTGGCACGACGGCAAGTTCTTCGAGAGCCGGAAGTATCCGGAGCTCGAGATCCTCGACCGCGTCGGCGGCGGCGACAGCTTCGCCTCCGGCCTCCAGTTCGGCTTCCTGTCGAAGAACGACCCGCAGGCCGCCGTCGACTACGGCGCCGCCCACGGCGCGTTCGCCTCGACCACGCCGGGCGACACCTCCATGGCCACCCAGAAGGAAGTCGAGAAGCTCATGAAGGGCGGCAGCGCCCGTGTGGTGCGCTGAGCCGGACCTGAGTCAATTTGCTTTGCATCAAACCCGGGCGCTTTCGCCCGGGTTTTTTATTTCCGCGCGTGGCGGCACCGGGCCGCGCTCGCCGAGTTACTTGCCGGTCGTGCCGGTCGTGCCCGTGGTGTCGCTCGGGGCATTGGGACTCGGCGTGGTGCTCGTGCCCGTCGTGCTGCTGGTATTCGTGCCCGTGGTGGTGGAATTCGAATTGGTCGAATTCGAGCCGGAGCCATAGGCGCCCGAGTTGCTCGAGTTGGAGTCGGTCATGCCTTTCCGGCAGCCGGCGGTGGCGAGCGAGAGGAGGGCAGCCGCTCCGAGCAAAGTGAGGAGGGAGATTTTCGTCGTTTTCATGGGTGTGATCTGAGGTGGTTTCATTCCGGGCCCAACACGGGCATCGGTGCGTGGCCCATGGAAAACCGGGGCGTCAACCGGTTCCTTGACCGCGACCCACCCCGCACCCGGGCGAGTGCTACTTCGGGAATGGTGAATGTCCCTCGCCGCCGGTCGGGGCATTCCCACCGGGCTCCTGGCCTGTGGTGCTGCGCGAACGCGATCGAAGTGGAACGCGTTGACCCCAACGCGTTGCTCGACTCCGTCCGCATTACGACGTCTTCCCGCTGGCAGCGTCGCTCAGCGCGTTGAGGTCAACGCACTCCACCACGTAGGGGCGTCCCTTGGGACGCCCGTTCGCTCCGCCGACCAGAAAGCAACGACCGGGAAAGGGCGTCGATAAACAACGCCCCTACATCGAACCGGGCCTCACGGCGCCCGCACGCCGAGGCGCTCCGACCAGCGGGCGAACTCCTCGCGCAGGCCCGGTTCGATCGGAATACCTTCCTTCCCCCGCCGCGCGGCGCAGCGCAATTCCGGATCGCCCGGAGCGAGGATCGGCTCCGCGCGTTTGGCGCGCGGCTGGGCCCGGGCTTCGCGCGCAAAGCGACCGGTGGTGGCGGCGAGCGCGCGGCCGCCGGCGAAGCGGCGCGGATCGATGACGATGAAGAACGAGCCCAGGTGCCGGCGGCGCTTCAGTTCCGTGTACATCGGCGGAATGTGCGGCCCGAACGGCATGCCGTTCAGCGGCCCGCAAAGCAGGTCGATCATCAGCGCCAGGCCGTAGCCTTTGTGGCCGGCGAGCGGCAGCAGGCAGGCCACGGCGTGCGGATTCGTCGTCGGCCGGCCCTTGGCGTCGAGCGCCCAGCCCGGGCCGAGCGGACGATTTTCGCGGCGGTAATTCATCACCCGGTTGTACGGCACCGCGCTCGTCGCCATGTCGAAGCAGAGCGGAAGGCGCGGATCACGCGTCGGCACCGTGATGCAGATCGGATTGGTGCCGAGAAACTTTTCCCGCCCGCCATGCGGCGCCACGAATGCGTCGGAATGGGTGAACCCGATGCTGACCATTCCCGCCGCCGCCACCTTCCGCCCATAGAGGCCGATCGCGCCGCCATGCGTGGAGTTCGCCACGCCCACGACGCCGATGCCGTTCTTCCTCGCCAGCGCAATTGCGGCGTCGGTTGCCCGATGACACACCACGATTCCATGGCCATGGCCGCCGTCCAGCTGCGCGGAGCACGGCCCAGTGCGCTTCAACCGCAGGCGCGGCTTTGCTTCGATCGAGCCCGCGGTCAGCCGCGCCAGATAATGCCCGAGCCGCGCGATACCGTGCGAATCGATGCCCCAGAGACTGGTCTGCACCAGGCTGCCGGCGATGGTGCGCGCGTCCGCCGGCGGAACCCCGGTCGCACACAGGCAGCGCACCGCCCAGGCCGTCAAAGCCCGGGCCGGGATGAACTCCACGCCGCTTTTCTTCCGCGCTGCCTTGCCGGTTTTCATGGGGGAAATTCTTTCGCGGAGGTGCGGCCGATTATTGCCGCAGCAGCGACTGCGCCGAGTACATACCCGCGACGAGTGCCGCGATGAGGCCGAAGTAAAGCGCGCCCATGATGACGCGTTGCGCCGGCGTGACCTCAAAATACCGCTTCTGGGCATCGCTGCGCTTGCGGAAGAGCGAGAACACCTGCGGCAGCGCCATGATCGCGATGATCAGCAGCAGGAAATTGAGGTGATGCAGGAGCATCGCGACCGCGATCACCAGTCCCACGACCCAGAGCCATGGGGAGAGGGCCGCGGCGATGCGTCCGCCGTCCAGCTGCCAGAGGGGCACGAGATTGAAGAGATTCAGGAAAAATCCCGAGTAGGCCACCGCGAGGAAGAGCGGATTCTCCGTCGGCCAGAATAAGGCGTAGCACGCCGCCGAACCGAGCGCTCCCAGCAATGGGCCGCCGATGCCGACACAGGCCTCCATCCAGGCATTGCGGGGCGCATCCTTCAGCGCGATGACCGCGCCCATGAAGGGAATGAACATCGGCGCGCTCACCTTGAGGCCGAATTTCTTCGCCACGATCAGATGGCCGCATTCGTGGATGAAGATCAGCAGCACGAAGCCCGCCGCGTATTTCCAACCCCACACCTGG
This sequence comes from uncultured Opitutaceae bacterium, assembly GCA_937902865.1. Lineage (GTDB taxonomy): Bacteria > Verrucomicrobiota > Verrucomicrobiia > Opitutales > Opitutaceae > CAIUWA01. The sequence goes on along the minus strand of CALFNJ010000533.1, from coordinate 6,614 downwards.
GCATAGATCCAGAGGGAGAGCAGCATCGTCCCGCCGGTCTTCAGAAACAACGGGATGAACTTCAGGGCGGGCGCGAGAAACTTGAACACGACCAGAATCACCGCGCCCACCGGGCCGAGTGTCTTCTTGATCCGATCGCCCCATTTCGGCTGCGGCGGATCCATCCGCAGCGGCAGTTCGCCTCCGGGCGAAGCCGAGGGCGGCACGGAGGGCGGAAGGATCGGAGGTTGGTCCATGAGCCGCCAATCTCGGCCCCACTTCCACCGCGTCAACCTTGTCTTCACCCTTGTGCCACTCCGCGCCGATCGCAATTTTCGCCGCCAGTCGGTAGTCTCCAATTTGGATTTCTAATCCGAACCCCGCAATTTCACCACAAAGGCACCGAGGCCCAAAGATCGATCTCCCAACATTCGGATTGGGTATTCTTCGTGCCTTGGTGCCTTTGTGGTAAGATCCGAAATCAGGATCCACCTGTCGGTCCGTCCACGCCCTTTCTCCCCATGTCGCACCAACCCGCCGCTCACCGCTACGACAATCCCGCGCTCTATCGCGCCTGCGGCCGCAGCGGGCTGAAGCTGCCCCGTCTGTCGCTCGGCCTCTGGCACAATTTCGGCGATGTCGACGATCCGGCGAACCGCCGGGCGCTGGTCCTGCGCGCCTTCGATCTCGGGATCACGCATTTCGATCTGGCGAACAACTACGGCCCGCCGCCGGGCGCGGCAGAGAGAAACTTCGGCGACATCCTTCACGGCGAGCTCGCGGCGCATCGCGACGAGCTCGTGATCTCTTCCAAGGCGGGCTATCTCATGTGGGATGGACCGTATGGTGACTGGGGTTCGCGCAAGAGTCTGCTCGCCTCGCTCGATCAAAGCCTGAAGCGGCTGCGCCTGGACTACGTCGACATTTTCTATTCCCACCGGCCCGATCCCAACACGCCGCTCGAGGAAACCATGGGGGCCCTCGCCCACGCCGTCCGGTCCGGCAAGGCACTGTATGTCGGGCTTTCCAACTACAGCCCCGACCAGACCGCCCGCGCCGCCCAGTTGCTGCGCGAGCTCGGCACGCCCTGCCTCATCCATCAGCCGAAATACCACATGTTCGAGCGTTCGGTCGAAAAAGGGCTGCTCGCCGTGCTGGAGCGCGAGGGCGTCGGTTGCATTCCATTCTGCCCGCTCGCACAGGGTCTGCTCACCAACCGCTATCTGCAGGGTATTCCCGCCGACTCCCGCGCCGGGCATGACCCGCGTTTTCTCAAGCCGGAGCACATCACCGAGGGGAAGGTCGGTCAGATCCGCCAGCTCGATGCCCTCGCCCGCCAGCGGGGCCAGTCCCTCGCCCAGATGGCGCTGGCCTGGGTGCTGCGCCAGCCGGCCGTCACCAGCGCGCTCATCGGTGCGAGCCGGACCAGCCAGATCGAGGACAACCTCGGTGCCTTGAAGAATCTCTCCTTCACCAGCGCCGAGCTCGCGCAGATTGACCGCATCCTCGCGGCGTGAGGAAATTTTTCAAACTTCGGAGATCTCGCGCAGAGGCGCAGAAACGCGGAGATCGATCCCCGAATCTCTGGACTGCGTCTCCTCTGCATTACTGCGCCACTGCGCGAGATGCCGAAGTCCGAGCTCGGGATTCTTAATTCCTCCTTCCCACTTCTTCCTTTCCCCGGTCCCCGTCTCCCTGACTCCTGGGCATGAATCTCATTCTTTTTGAGCCCGCCGAGGCCGAACGCCCGCTGTCTCGCAGCGATCCGCGGGCCGTGCATCTCCTCGAGGTGTTGCGCCGCAAGGCAGGTGACACGTTCGACGCGGGCCTGGTGAACGGGCCCAAGGGAAAGGGCACGCTCGTTGCGATCGATGACTCGCGGCTGACGTTGCAATTCAGCTGGGGCGCACCGCCTCCGCCGCTCAACCCGATCACGCTGATTCTCGGCCTGCCTCGCCCGCAAACCGCGCGGAAGATTCTCGCCGAAGCCACGGCACTCGGCGTGCAAGCGCTGCATTTTGTCCGCACGGAAAAGGGCGAGCCCAACTACGGCCAGAGCACGCTGTGGTCCTCAGGCGAATGGCGGCGCCATCTCATCGCCGGCGCCGAGCAGGCCTTCGACACGCGGCTGCCCGAAATCACCTTTGACCGATCCTTCGTCGAAGCGGTGAACGCCCTCGGACCCGCCGGCAGCCGCATCGCTCTGGATAACTACGAATCCCCCCAGCCGCTCCCGCAGCTATCCATGCGCGCTCCGGTCGTGCTCGCCCTCGGTCCGGAACGCGGCTGGGCCGCGGCCGAGCGCGAGCTGCTGCGCACGCAACAATTCGCCTTCGCGCATCTCGGCCCGCGGGTCTTGCGCACAGAGACCGCTGTCGTCGCCGCCGTCACGCTGGCCAAAGCCGGCCTCAAGCTCTTTTGAGTGTTCGATGTCGCGTAGCAGCCGCCGTGAGGCGGCTGATGCTCGACGTCGCCTGCGGAAGTGTCGCGCGAAGCGGCGAAGGACACAGCCAGCCAAGCCAGGGCGGGTCGGAGACCCGCCCTACTTCTGACGGCTCACCGGGACGGTTCGCCCTACCGCCCTCGCAGCCATCTCCACAGGGACATTTCGCGGTCCAGTTCTCCTCCTTGAACGTTCAACGTTGAGCGTTGGACGTTGAACGTTGCGACCGGCGTGCCGGACGCGCCTACGCTTCCTTGCGGAAGAAACTCGCTGTCGGCTGACGCCCGCCTTTTCCCAACCGCTTCACGCAGGTCCAGCCTGCCGGAGTGAGCTCGATTTCGCCCGGCGCCTCGAAGACGACGATCGTGTCGGTCGAAGCCGACGCCGCCAGCAGCAGGTCGAAACGCGCGAAGATCCGGGGCGCGACTTCCGGAATGATTTCGTAAGGCGGATCAATGAAGATCAGGGCCGGGGCCGTGCCGCCGACTTCGAGCGGCGCGGTGAGCGCGTCCGCCTGGCGGATTTCCAGGTCGTCGAGCCCGCGGTTCAGGCTCTTGCAGACCGCCGCCAGATTATGCCGGAGACACGCGCTCGCCTTCGGCTGCTTTTCCACGAAGACGCCGCCCGCGGCGCCGCGGCTCAGCGCCTCGAGCCCATAGGCGCCGCTGCCCGCGAAAAGATCGAGAAACCGCGCTCCGGGGATGCGCGCCGCGAGACTCGAAAAGACCGCCTGCCGCAGTCCGTCGGTTGCCGGCCGGACCATATCTCCTTTCGGCACCGTCAGCGGAATCCCACGCGCGCCACCGCCACTTATGCGCACGGGCAATCCTTTCGTCGGAAGGTTTGCGCAACGGGGCAACGGGACCTCATAGCTGATCGGATGTCATTCCCGCTCTCCGATCACTGCAACGGGAAAACCTTTTTCAATCCCGGCGGCCACACCGAGCGCGGACTGCTCGACGTGCTGCGCTGGCAGCTTTCCCGCCAGGCGGTGCCGTGGCCGCGTTGGGTCGAGATCGCGCCGGCCGTTCCTCCGCATCGCCAAGGCAATCAGGCGGTGGTCACCTGGATCAATCACGCGACTTTTCTGCTCCAGACGCCGCACGGGAATTTTCTGACCGATCCGGTGTTTTCGGAGCGCGTCAGTCCCGTCTCGTGGGCCGGTCCTCGACGCGTCCATGCCCCGGGCGTGCCGTTCGAGGCGCTGCCGAAGATCGACGCCGTCCTGCTCAGCCACGATCACTACGATCACTGCGACGTCCCGACCCTGCGCCGGCTCGCCGCCACGCATCAGTCAGCCGTCATCGCGCCTCTTGGGCATCGCGGCCTGCTCGCCGAGGCTGGCTTCAGCCGGATTACCGAACTGGATTGGTGGCAGACGCACGCCTGGTCGCCGGCGCTGACTCTGACGCTAACGCCCGCGCGACATTGGTGCAGACGCCGGATCGGCGGGACCAATCATCGGCTCTGGGGCGGCTTCCACCTGCGCGACGCGGACCAAAGCATCTATTTCCTCGGGGATTCGGGTTATGATCCGACCCTGTTTTCCTCCATTCGCGAGCGGCTGGGCGCGCCGGATCTGGCACTGATTCCCATCGGAGCCTACGAACCACGGTGGTTCATGCGCAGCGCGCACATGAATCCGGCGGAATCCGTGCAGGTTCATCGCGACCTGGGCGCCAAGGTCAGTGTGGGCATGCACTGGGGATGCTGGCGCCTGACCGATGAAGGCCGCGACGACCCACCCCGGGCCTTGGCGGAAGCTCGCCAAGCCGCAGGAATTGCGGAAGCGGATTTTCGTATTTTGACGCCGGGTGAAAGTGTTACGTGCGGAAATCGCACCGGGAGTCGCTGACGCAAATAGGTCTGCGCTCGGAACTTCGGCCTCCATTGCGGGTTAGGAAGGGGACGCCTTCCACATTGCATTTACAGTCCCCGGCAAAGTCTTTTGATTAGGACCCTAACTATTTTCATATCTCGCGGCTCCCGACTGGCTGCGGTGTGTGAGATACTGTTCGTCGTTTCGTCTTCCTAGCTGCCAACCACCATGCGCTTGCGCCATTTCTTCGCCTGCCTCGGCTTGTCCGTGGCGTTGGGCGCATTGGCGCGGGCCCAGCAGCTCGAGCGCGAGCAGAATTTCTGGCCCGTCCGCGTTGCCCAGCTCAATGCGCAGGGAGAAGTGCAATCCTGGCAGGGCGCCGGACCGTTGCTGTTTCACCAACCGCAGGGCGACGGCGTGGATGCCCTCGGCTTCCGGCCCTTTTACCTGCGCAAGTTCAATGCGCCCGAGGCGACGACGGAAACCAGCTTCGTTTATCCGCTCTTCGTCTATCGCTCCGACCACGAGTCCTATCGCTGGAGCATCCTGCAGCTGATCAACTTCGGACGTCCGCGCGCCGGTGAGCCCACGACCGAGCGCAACGACAAGGCTTTCGACATCTGGCCGTTCTATTTTTCGCGGAAGACGGATTCGCCCGAGACGTCCTATCACGCGCTTTTTCCGATCTACGGCACGATCAAGAATCGCCTGTTCCTGGATCGCATTCACTGGGCGCTCTTCCCGCTGTATTTCCAGACGGAGAAGCGCGGCGTCGTGATGAACGCCTATCCCTGGCCTTTCATCCGTACGGTGCACGGGGCGGATCATACCGGTTTTGCCCTGTGGCCGCTTTTCGGGTGGGAGCGCCAGCCGGGCGTCTTTCACAACGAGTTCTATCTCTGGCCGCTGATCTACCGGAACGTTTCCCGCCTCGATCAGTCGGTGCCGAAGGAGTCGTTCGGCATCCTGCCCTTCTACGCCAGCGAGCATAGCGCCGAAGCCGAGGGAAAGAGCTATGTCTGGCCCTTCTTCGGCTATACGCACCGGACCGCGCCGTACCACTACGACGAAACCCGTTATTTCTGGCCCCTGTTTCTGCAGGGCCGCGGTGAGGATCATTACCGCAACCGCTGGGCGCCGTTCTACACGCATTCCATCGTCAAGGGCCTGGACAAGACCTGGGTGATGTGGCCGCTCTTCCGCCGTCAGGACTGGACGGAGCAGGGGCTCGCCCAGACGCGCACCCAATTCTTTTTCTTCCTCTACTGGTCGCTCCAGCAGCGCAGCGCGACCAACCCCCGCCTGGCACCCGCCGAGAAGACGCATGTCTGGCCGTTCTACAGCGCGTGGAACAACGGCGCCGGCAAGCGTCAGCTGCAGGTGCTGAGCCCGATCGAGGTGTTCTTCCCGCACAACGACAACATGCGGATCCTCTGGTCGCCCCTTTTCGCCCTCTACCGCTACGACCAGCGGTCGCCGGAGGACGTCCGCCAGTCCGCGCTGTTCGATCTGGTCACGTGGCGGCGCCAGCCCCAAAAGCGCGAATTCCATCTGGGCCCGATCTTCAGCGTCGCCTCATCACCCGAGACGCGCCGGATCGCGGTAGGCAATGGGCTGTTCGGCTTCCGGCGCGACGCCCGGGGCTGGAGGGCCTTCTGGTTCGATTTTTCGTCAAAACCGGCCGATGGTTCGATGCCGAACCGCTGACCTGATTTTCTCCGACCGACATGAAGCAAATCACCGCCATTCTCGAAGGCTTCGGCAGCACCATCATCCTGCTGGTGCGCTCCCTGTCGTACTTCGGCACGCTGCCGCGCCAATGGTACCGCTTTGTCGAGCAGTGCTATCTCATCGGCTACACCACCCTGCCGATCGTCGCCATCCTCTGCTTCTTCATCGGCAGCGTGCTCGCGCTCCAGGCCGGCTACTCGATGGAGAACTTCGGCACCAAGCAGTTCATCGGCACGCTTGTTGGTCTTTCCATGGCGCGCGAGCTGGGCCCGGTGATGGTTTCGATCCTGGTCGCGGGCCGCGTCGGCTCGGCGATCTCGGCGGAGCTCGCCTCGATGAAGGTCTACCAGGAGGTCGATGCGCTCGAGACGATGAACATCCCCACCGCCCGCATCCTCGTGCTCCCGCGGCTCGCGGCGATCCTCGTGATGATGCCCGTGCTCGTGATCATCGGCGATCTCGTCGGCTGGTTCGGCGGCGCGCTTGTCTCGAAATACACGCATTCCATCGCCATCGGGCCCGAGGCCTATTTCTCCGCCCTGCGCCGGTTCATGCAGTTCAAGGACGTGATCAACGGCCTCCTGAAGGCCGAGATCTTCGGTTTCTTCATCGTGCTCGTCTGCTGCAACATCGGCCTCAACA
>CALFNJ010000532.1 GCA_937902865.1 uncultured Opitutaceae bacterium | reverse complement strand
CGGGCGTCGACGAAACCTTTTCCATCGCCGCGCCCGTCTCGCTTTACGGCGCCACCAAGCTCGCCAGCGAGGCGCTCGCGCTGGAGTACGGCGAGACCTTCGGCTTCCCGGTGTTCATCAACCGCTGCGGCGTGCTGGCCGGCGCCGGTCAATTCGGGCGACCCGACCAGGGCATCTTTGCCTACTGGATCAACAGCCACCTGCGCCGGCGGCCGCTCAAGTACATCGGTTTCGGCGGCCAGGGCTACCAGGTGCGGGATTGTCTGCACCCCCGCGACCTTGCGCCGCTGCTGGAAAAGCAGTTCGCCGCGCCGAAGCTCGAGGCAGGCGATCGGATCGTGAATTTTTCCGGCGGACGCGCCTCGGCGCTTTCCCTCCGCCAGCTGACGGAATGGTGCGCCGCCAAGTTCGGCCCCACGCCCGTCACCGCCGACCTCACCCCGCGTCCGTTCGACATTCCCTGGATGGTGCTGAATTCCGCCAAGGCCGAACGCGTCTGGCAGTGGCAACCCCGCACGCCTGCACCCGAGATTCTCGAGGAGATCGCCGTGCATGCCCAGGCTCATCCCGAGTGGCTCGACCTGTCCGCTCCGCTCTGATCCGCCTGCCTTCATGCCCGCCGCCCCGCTCTCCCTCTACTCGATCATCATTCCCGCGCGTGACGAGGAGGCGTCCCTGCCCTCCACGCTCGAGGATATTCATCGGGCGATGGTCGCGGCCGGCGTGCCGCACGAGATCGTCGTCGTGGATGACGGCAGCCGTGATCGCACCTGGGAGGTGCTGCAGGAGCTGAAACGGAAATTTCCCACCCTCGCACCGGTTCAGAATCCGGGCCCCCACGGCTTCGGTCGCGCCGTGGTGTACGGCCTGGACCACAGCCGGGGCGACGCCGTCGTGATCATGATGGCCGACGCCTCCGATGCGCCCGGTGACGCCCTCCGCTACTGGCAACTGCTCAACGAAGGCTGCGACTGCGTCTTCGGCAGTCGTTTCGTCAAGGGCGGCCGCGTCATCGACTACCCGCGGATCAAACTCCTGGTCAACCGGCTCGCCAATCTCCTCGTGCGGATCGGCTTCAACATTCCGCTCAACGACACCACCAACGCCTTCAAGGCCTACCGCCGGACCGTGATCGACGGCTGCCGGCCGTTCCTGGCGCCGCACTTCAACCTCACCGTCGAGATCCCGCTCAAGGCCATCGTGCGGGGGTACGCGTGGAAGGTCATCCCGATCTCCTGGCAGAACCGCAAGCACGGCCAGGCCAAGCTCAAGATCAAGGAAATGGGCAGCCGCTACTTTTTCATCTGCGCCTATGTGTGGCTGGAAAAGTACTTCAGCCGCGGCGATTACCGCCGGCGGTAAACCGCCGGAAGTAACAAATCCCAGGTAACAAGCGCCAAAATGACAGCGCGCGCTCCGCGCACTGGTCTTGTGTAGGGGCGTTCCTCGCGGACGCCCGTTCGCGCGCTCACTGCCAATCTCCCGTCGGACAAGTTCGCGCCGCTGGCAGAACCGGACAGCCGTTCGACGTTGGAAGTTGAACGTTCAACGTTGGACGTTGTTTCTGACCGCCAGGCGCGCCAGAAAACCCTTGTTCCCCCTGGCCCGCGTCCTTTTCACTGATCCCTTATGATTTATCTGCTCGGCGGTTCCGGCTACGTGGGTCAGGCCTATCAGGAGCTCTTCACCCGCCGCGGCATTCCGTTCCGCAACCTCCGGCGCGCCGAGGTGGACTACTCTCATCCGGAAAAGCTGGTCGCGGCGCTGCGGGCCGACCGGCCGAAATTCCTCATCAACGCCGCCGGCTACACGGGCAAGCCCAACGTCGACGCCTGCGAGCTGCACAAGACCGAGTGCCTCTTCGGCAATGCAGTTCTACCGGGGATCGTCGCCGAAGCCTGCGCCGCGGCCGGCGTGCCGTGAGGACACATTTCCTCGGGCTGCATCTACAGCGGCGCGCGTCCGGACGGCAGCGGTTTTCGCGAGGATGACACGCCCAACTTCACCTTCCGCACCAACCACTGTTCGTTCTACAGTGGCACCAAGGCGCTCGGCGAAGAGGTCCTCGCCGGCAAGCCCGACGTCTACGTCTGGCGGCTGCGCATCCCCTTCGACCACCGGGAAAACCCCCGCAATTACCTGACGAAGCTGATCCGCTACAATCGGCTGCTCGAGGCCACGAACTCCATCTCGGAGCTCGCGGAGTTCGTCGCCGCCACGTTCGCCTGCTGGGAAAAGCACGTTCCTTTCGGCACGTACAACGTCACGAATCCCGGCCAGGTCACCACCCACGAGGTCGTCGAACTGATCAAGAAAAGCGGCGTCGCCAACAAGGAATTCTCGTTCTTCCGCAGCGAGGACGAGTTCATGCAGGTGGCGGCGAAGACGCCGCGCTCCAACTGCGTGATGGACTGCTCCAAGCTCGCCTCGGTCGGCATCCGCCTCACGGAGGTCCACGAGGCCGTCGCCCGCGATCTGCGCAACTGGCAGAAGGCCGCGGCCTGAGGCCTGATCCTTTCATGAACCTCCTCGTCACCGGCGGCGCCGGTTTGATCGGCTCCAATGTCGTCCACTACACGCTGCGACATCGGCCGCAGTGCCGCATCACGGTGCTCGATGCGATGACGTATGCCGGCAGCCAGGCCAGCCTCGCCGCCGCGGGCAACCGCGTGGAACTCGTGGTCGGCCGGATCGAGGATCCCGCCCTGGTCGACCGCCTCGTCGCGGCCAGCGACGTCGTCGTCCATTTCGCGGCCGAGTCGCACAACGACAACTCGATCAGCAACCCGCTGCCGTTCGTCACGACCAACGTCGTCGGCACGTTCACCCTCCTCGAGGCCGTGCGGAAGCACAAGAAGCGCCTCCACCATGTCTCGACCGACGAGGTGTTCGGCGACCTCGAGCTCGACGATCCCGAGCGTTTCCGCGAAACCACGCCGTACAATCCTTCCAGCCCCTACTCGGCGACCAAGGCCGGCTCCGACCTGCTGGTCAAGGCGTGGGTCCGCACCTTCAAGGTCAACGCGACCATCAGCAACTGCTCGAACAACTACGGCCCCTACCAGCACATCGAGAAGTTCATCCCGCGGCAGATCACCAACGTCCTCGGCGGCCGCAAACCGCGGCTCTACGGCGAGGGCAAAAACGTCCGCGACTGGATCCATGTCGACGACCACAACGCCGCCGTCTGGGCGATTCTCGAGCGCGGCCAGCCGGGCGGCTATTACATGATCGGCGCCGACGGGGAGCAGAACAACAAAGCCGTCATCAGCCTGATCCTCGAGTTGATGGGCAAGCCGGCCGACTGGTACGACCACGTCAACGACCGCCCCGGTCACGATCTGCGCTACGCGATCGACGCCGCCAAGATCCGCCGGGAGCTCGGGTGGACGCCGCGCTACACCACATTCCGCGACGGTCTCGCCGCCACGATCGCCTGGTACCGCGACAACACCGCCTGGTGGCAGCCGCTGAAAGAGGCCGTCGAGGCCAAGTACGCCAAGCAAGGCCAGTGATTCGGCGCCTCGCGCCGAATCAATTGCGGATTGCGGATTGCGGGCTGCGGATTGGATGATCCGGCGTCGCTGACGCTCGCCGTCCACTTTCCATTTCCAGCTTCAACCATCCATTCGCCGCTCCATGTCCGCCGCTGCCGCCAATCCAAAATCCGAAATCCAAAATCCAAAATCGAGGAAGGGCATCGTGCTCGCCGGCGGCTCCGGCACGCGCCTCTACCCGCTGACCATCGCGGTCTCGAAGCAGCTGATGCCGGTGTACGACAAGCCGATGGTCTATTATCCGCTGTCGGTCCTCATGCTCGCCGGCATCCGCGAGGTGCTGATCATTTCCACGCCGACGGATCTGCCGCTGTTCCGGCAGCTGCTCGGCGACGGCGCGAATCTCGGCATGAAGCTCAGCTATGCCGAGCAGCCCAGCCCGGACGGTCTCGCCCAGGCCTTTCACATCGCCGGCGATACGGGTTTCCTCACCGGCCAGGAAACCTCGGCCCTCGTGCTCGGTGACAATCTTTTTTACGGCTCCGAGTTCGTGAAGGCCGTGACCGACGCCGGCCGCCGCACCGCCGGAGCGACGATCTTCGGCTACCACGTGGCCGAGCCGTCGGCCTACGGCGTGGTCGAATTCGCCAAGGACGGCCGCGTGCTTTCCCTCGAGGAAAAACCCGCCCAGCCCAAGTCCAACTACGCCGTGCCGGGCCTCTATTTCTATGACCAGGACGTGGTCAAGCTGGCGCGCAGCCTGAAGCCTTCGAAGCGCGGCGAACTCGAGATCACCGACCTGAACCGCCTCTACCTCGAACAGGGCCGCCTGCACGTCGAACTCTTCGGCCGCGGGACCGCGTGGCTCGACACGGGCACGCACGACTCGCTCGTCGAGGCCGCTACGTTTGTCCATGTCCTGGAAAACCGCACCGGTCTGAAGATCGCCTGCCTCGAGGAGATCGCCTACAAGCAGGGCTGGATCGACCGCGCTGCGCTCGAGACGAACATCCAGAAGCTGGGGAAGTCGACCTACGGCGCCTACCTGCGCAAGCTGCTCGCCGAAGGCAGCTGAGTTTTCGCATTCCCCTCGCGGCGCCCGCCGCCCAACCTCGCCCGCGGTGCAGGTTTCGTTCATCATCCCGCTCTACAACTGCCTGCCGCTGACGCAGGCGATGGTCGCGAGCCTCCGGGCCACTTTGCCGCGGGACCTCGCCTGCGAGATCATCCTGGTCGATGACGGCAGCACCGACGGCACCCGCGTCTGGCTCAACACCCTGCCCGAGCCTTTTCGCCCGGTTTTCAACGAGCGCAATCTCGGCTACGCCGCCGCCAACAATCGCGGGGCGGAAATCGCCCGCGGCGAATTTCTCGCGCTGCTCAACAACGATCTCGTGCTGACGCCTCATTGGCTCGAGCCCATGCTGGCCCTCCACCGCCGGCTCGGCGAACGCGCGGGCCTGATCGGCAACGTCCAGCGTTCCGTGCGCACCGGCGCGGTCGACCACGCCGGCATTTTCATCAACGCCAAGGGCAAGCCCGAGCACGAGCGCCTGCTTCCCGCCTGGTCATGGCTGCCAGGCGCCTGGCGCCACGCCGACGCGGTCACCGGCGCGTGCGTGCTCGTCCGCCGCGAACTGTGGCGGCGCCTGCAGGGTTTCGACGAACGCTACCAGAACGGCTGCGAAGACGTCGACCTGTGCCTCCGCGCCGCCGCGCTCGGCCACGTCCTGGCGGTGGCGCTGCGCAGCGTTGTCCAGCACCACATCAGCGCCTCCCCCGGCCGGACCCGCCGCAACGAGGAAAACACGCACCGCCTCGTCCTCCAGTGGCGCGACACCCTCGTCCGTCTCGGCGCCCGTTCCTGGGCCGAGAACTATCTGGCCACGCTCCAGGCCGGCGATCTCCCGCTTCCCGAACTCACGCGGGCCTGGCCGATCCTCGGTGGTACCTTTCCGTTTTCCCGTCACTCCACCGCCGCCGCCCGCGCCGGTCTCGACGCCGCGATCGGCCGCGAGATGGAACGCTGGCGCCAGATGTTCGGCCCGCTGTAGCCGCCGGCGCGCCGTGATGACCGTGGCGCAACATTCAACCTCCAACGTTCAACGCTGAACGTTCAATGGTTCGGAAACCACGGCTCGGGCGTTGAACGTTCAACGTTGAATGTTGGACGTTGAACGTTGGGTTTCCCCTAATTTTTCCTTCCGCCTTCTTCCTTGCACCGCACCACGGACTGCGGCCGCTGGTTGACCGCGAGGAACATCCGCCCGATGTACTCGCCGATCAGGCCGAGCAGCAGCAGTTGCACACCGGAGAAGACCAGCAGCGCCGCCGTGTTCGAGCCCCAGCCGAACGCCGGGCCGCGGTCGGTCAGCCAGAGCGAGATGACGCCGACCAGCGCCACCAGCCCGACGAACGCCAGCACCATGCCGAGCACGGTGGCCACGCGGAGAGGGAACACGGAGAAATTGATCCACGCGCTCAGCCAGAGCCGGATCAGGCGCCTCAGGGTGTAGGTGCTGGCTCCCGCCTGCCGCGCCTCGTGCCGCACCTCGATCGAGCCGATGCGCTGCGTCACCTGCAGGAGCAGGCCGTCGATGTACGGAAAGGGCCCCGCGTAGCCGACCACCTCGCGCGCCACGAAGCCGCGGACGCACCGGAAGCTCGAGAGATAAAAGCCCGGCGGCTTGTCCAGCGCCCAGTCGGTCATCCGGTTCGTCAACCAGCTGCCCGCGTTGCGCCAGGGCGAATGCTGCTTCACCGCGTAGTGCCCGAACACGACATCGAGCCCGGTCGCCTGCGCGTGCTCCCAGAGGCGCACCGCCTCCGCCGGCGGATTCTGTCCATCGTCGTCGAGATTGACCAGATGCCGGCCCCGCGCGTGCCGCCAGCCCGTGAGCACGGCGTTATGTTCGCCGAAATTGCGGGTGTGCTCGACGTAGGTGATCGGCACGCGCGCGGTCCGCACCAGTTCACGGCACACGTCAGCGGTCGCATCCGCGCTGCCGTCGTTCACCAGCACGATCTCGTGTCCGCCCGTGATCGTGAAACCCTCGATTTCGCGCACCACTGCCGCAATCGTCTCGGCGCTGTTGTAGAGGGGAATGATGAAGCTGAGGGCGGGGTCGGAATCAGCCATGTCGGCCCGGATTACCCGTCAAAGGCGCACCCGGCGCAAGCCCGGTGTGATTTTCGATTTTGGATTTCGGATTTTGGAATTTCGATCCGTCTCGCACAGAGGCGCGGAGGCGCAGAGATCGGATTCCGACAAGGTAGGGACGCGCGGCCCGCGGGTCCGGTTGGTCTCGATCAAAACAATCGATCCCTTTTCACAGGAGGAATACCGAGGACGAACCGAGGACCGGATTTCCGAACCTCGGATCCCCTCGGTATTCCTCCTGTTAAAAAACGGATCGAGTTCGCTGGTTTGCGGAGTCCAACCGGACG
>CALFNJ010000531.1 GCA_937902865.1 uncultured Opitutaceae bacterium | reverse complement strand
GCGCCGACTTGGCCGCCGGGGTCGCGGGTCGCCCCGGCCCGTCGGCCGCGGATCGCCTGTCCGCGCCGCATGCCGAGGACTTTCGTCAGCACGAGATCGGTCGGCTCCAGCTTCGGCACGCTGAGCGTGATCGGACCCAGGCCGCGGATCTGATGCTCGACCGGCACCGGGCTCTTCGCCCACGGGTGCACTGGCCCGCCTGACTTTTCCACGACGAGGCAGAACCGCTGCCCCTCGAAATCCTCGAAGTCCACCGTCAGGCGGCCCGCCCGCTCGGTCGGATCCCGATGCGGCACGCTCTGGCGCTTAAAATGTTCCAGCCACCACGCCAGACTCGCCTCGCTGCCGATGCGCAGTCCGGTGCGCGCGATGCTGTTCGTGCCCCGCAGTTCCCGCGGCACCGGCCAATCAAAGAAAGTCAGATCTGTCCCGGGCGTGGCCTCGCCGTCCGCATAGAACAGATGATACGCCGAGACATCGTCCTGGTTCACCGACTTCTTCACGAGCCGCATTCCAAGGGTCTTCGTGTAGAAGGCGTGGTTGTCCGAAACTTTCGCCGTGACCGCCGTGAGATGATGGAAGCCGCCGAGCTGCATAAGGAAATTAAGAAGGAGGAAGGAAGAATTAAGAAGTAACAATCAGTCAGCGACTTGCCGCCGAAAGTCAAAACGGGCGATCCTCGATCCGATTTCACACAGAGTACGCAGAGGACACAGAGAACGATCCATTCCGATCTCTGTGCACTCCGCGTACTCTGTGTGAAATCGGATCGAGGATCGGCGTCTTTCCTACTTCTTTCTTATCACTTCGTCTCCATCGAGCCGCTTCGAGAGGTCGATCGGGTCTCCGATCGCCACTGTGCTCGGTATGACTTGGTAGGCCCAGACTTCAAAATAGCGCAGATGCAGCGCGCCGTACGCGGTGGTGAACGCGGTGTCCACGGCATCGAGTCCCGCCGCGACTTTGATGCGTCCGATCCGCGGCACATTGAAGCGCGGATCGAAGGTCAGCCAGGCGCCATCCAGATACACCTGGAAGTAAGCGTGGAAATCCATCGGCGAACCCGGATCGACAAAGCCGATGTCCGGCAGATGTCCGGTGAGATAGCGCGCCGGCAGGTTGAACGTGCGGCACAGCGCCACGCCCATATGCGCGAAATCGCGGCAGACTCCGTAGCCACGCTGGATGATGTCCCAGGCTGACAGATCCGGCCGGCCCGAGCCGAAGCGGTACTCGATGTTCCCGTGAAGCCAGTCGCAGATGGCCTGCACGCGTTCCCGGCCGTGCGGAACCGCACCGAATTTCTCCCAGGCGAAATTGAGCAGCTTGTCCGAATCGCAGTAACGGCTCGGCAGGATGTAGCGCAGCAGTTCGGGCGGCAGGAGTGCCGGCGGTGTGGCGATCGCTTGCAGCAGCCGGGTGTTATCGGGCTCGGATGGCACCGACACGAGCGCATCGTGATGAATCTCGGTGGTCCCCGCGGGCAGCAGCACGCGGTCGACGGCGTTGCCATGCACGTCCGTGAAGGTTTCCACGGGCACGCCCTCGCCGACTGTCATCCGTTCCGCGTCGATCCGGTGCCACGCCTCGCGCTGCGGCCGAATTCCCAGCACGACCGGCACCGGCTGGATCGCCTCGTAAACCAGATGGCAGCCCACCCGCACCTGCAGCTCGAATTCCGGACCGGACGCCCAGGTTTCCGGCGTCTCCGACTCAAACAGCATCGGCGCGGCGCGAGAGGACATGCAGCAAATGTACGCCAACGCCTCCGGCGGTTCCCTCCCGGTGTTTTGAATCGGAAACCGGGAAATCAAGCCGTCTCGCCCAGAGGCGCAGAGATCGGAACATATCCCTCCTCAGCGGAAACCTCTGACCACCGAACACACGGAATACACCGAAAGCAGAGTTCTTAATTCCGTGTCATCCGTGTGTTCCGTGGGCAATCCTCCGATTTGCGGGTGCTGCGGCGTTTCCATGTCGGCGAAGTGACTGGTAACGTCCAAAGATTGCTCCGACCCGCTTAAGGAAACACCGATCGATCTGATTTAAGCGCAAAGACGCGAAGACGCGAAGTCGGGCGGGTCTGTGACCGGCTGTTTGGACGCCTTGGGGTAGGGCGAACCGTCCCCGTGAACCGCAGGCTCGGCTCGGCGGGGACGCCTCGCCCTACCTTGTCCGATCCTTCGCGTCTTTGCGTCTTCGCGCTTAAATCTACATCCTTCGTTCTTTCAGCCAAAACGAATGAGCCGAAGCCTGGGTGTTTCCGCTCTTCCGGCTTCTTAATTCCGCCTTCTTCCTTCTTACTTTTCCGCACGCACCATGCTGGCCTTTGAACACGCGCTCGTCCTGCTCCTGCTGATCGCGAGCCTTAGCGTGATCGGGCGCTGGCTGCCGTGGCCGCAGCTGATCACCTACCTGCTCGGCGGCATCGGCGCGGCGCTCCTGCCGGCGTTTCCCAAGCTGGAGCTCGATCCCGGGTTTTTCTTCCTCTGCTTCCTCCCTCCCCTGCTGTTCTCCGACGGCTGGCTGATGCCGCTGCGGGAATTCGTCCGGGCGAAGCGCGCGATCCTGCTCCTCGCGATCGGCCTCGTCACGTTCACGACCGTCGCCGTCGGTCTGGTCGCCCACTGGCTCGTGCCGGGCCTGCCGCTTGCGATGGCCTTCGCCCTCGGCGCGATTGTTTCGCCGACCGATGCGGTCGCGGTCAACGCGGTCACCGAGCGGCTTCGCGTGCCGACGCGCCTCACGACCATCCTCAACGGCGAAAGCCTGATGAACGACGCGACCGGCCTCGTCGCCTTCAAGTTCGCCCTCGCCGCCGTGGTCGCCGGCACATTCTCGTTGGGGCGCATCACCGCGGAGTTTTCGGTCCTCGCGTTTGGCGGCGTCGCGACCGGGCTGCTGGTCGGCTACGGGATCGGCCGCCTGCGCGACCTGATTGTCCGGCTGCAGGGCAGCGATCCGATGATCGAGATCACCTTGTCGCTGATGACGCCGTTCGCCGCCTATCTCGCGGCCGAGCGATTCGGCGTTTCCGGCGTGCTTTCCGTCGTGCTGTCCGGGCTCTACTCCGGCTGGCGCGATCCGGTCCGAATGGACGCCGAGACGCGGCAAACCACGTTCGCGGTCTGGAACCTGGTGGTCTTCTGGCTCAACGGCATCGCCTTCGTCCTTTTGGGCCTGCAATTCCCCGCGCTTTTCGCGGCAGTGCGCGGCCATTATTCGGTCCCTCATCTGCTCGGCCTGACGGCCGGCATCGCTGGCACCGCCATGCTGGCGCGGCTCGCCTGGGTTTTCCCCGGGAGTTATCTGCCCTTTCTTTTCCCCGCGATCCGCGCCCGCGAGCGCGCCGCGTCGCGCGAGGCCGTGCTGGTGGCCGGCTGGGCGGGCATGCGCGGCACCGTCACCCTCGCCGCCGCGCTCTCGATTCCGCTCTTCCTGCCGGACGGCTCGCCGTTTCCCGGACGCGACATCGTCATCTTTCTGGCGTTTGGCGTCATCGCCGTGACGCTCCTCGTGCAGGGCACGACCCTCGAATGGCTCATCCATCGCCTCGGCATCCGCGAGGACGAGGAGCGCCCGAAGGAAGAGTTGCTCGCGCGCATCACCGCGGTCGACGCGGGCCTCCGGACCCTGAAAGCGATGGAGGCTTCCGCCATCACTCCCGAGATGCGCGCTTCTCTCGACGCCGTGATCGAGGAATACGACCGGCGTCTGGCGTCGCTCACCGCCCAAGGCGAAACGCGCCTGCGCGCCCGCCGCCGGCGCAGCGCCGGACACCAGTATCGCTCCGCCGCGCTCCAGGCCGAGCGCGAGGCCCTCGACGACCTCTGGCGCACCGGCAGGATCCTCGACGAAGTGCACCGCCCTCTCCAGCAGCTCCTCGATCACGAGGAATCCCTCCTCCGCGGCTCCAAGCCGATCGACGATCAGGACTGAGTTTTTTATCTGGAACTCAGGAAATCAGGAACGGAAACGAGCCATCCGTCGTTTTGGATCCGGCACACGCCATCTTTTGGGAGCATGGGATTCCGGTAAGCGGCGCGAACGGGCGTCCGTAAAGAACGCCCCTACATCCGCCCTGATTCCGGTTTCCTGATTTCCTGATTTCCTGAGTTCCAGATAACAAAACAAAAAGGCGGGGGCCGAAGCCTCCGCCCGAAATTCAAAGCACCCTTCAATCGACGCGCCCTCAGCGCGCACACGATCTTGGCACTTGTTACTTGAGATTGGTTACTTCCGCGCCTGCACGGCGCGGCCTTACTTTACCGTCTTCTGCAGATCCATCGCCATCTCGAGATGGTGCTGGAGCTTCGGCAGCGTGTCGCGGGCGAAGGACTGAAGCTCCGGGTCGGTGCCCTTGTCGGCTTCCTTCTGGAAGTCGGCTAAATCTTTTTCATGATCCTTGAGCATG
>CALFNJ010000530.1 GCA_937902865.1 uncultured Opitutaceae bacterium | reverse complement strand
CGGCCACGAGCATGGCGCCCGGAGTCGCCGGCTACACGCCCGCGCAGGACGGCGTGGCCGGCCTCGCGGAATTCGACCTCGCGACCGGCAAGCTGCGCCGGGTGGCACGGCTGCCGTTCGACCAGCGCGCCCGGGTGATCGACGATCTCGCGCTCGCGCCCGACGGCAGTGTCTTCGCCACCGACAGCGTCGACGGCGCCCTGTGGCGACTCGCGCCAGGCGGAAAAGAGCTGGAGCAGTTTCTCGCCAGCGACGAATTCCTCTCGCTCCAAGGCCTCGCTTTTTCCGCCGACGGAAAAAATCTCTTCGTTGCGGATCACCTCAACGGATTGCTCCGGGTGAATCTCGCACGACGCACCGTCCGCCGCGTCGATCAGCCGCCCAACACCACGCTGATCGGACTCGACGCCCTCGTCTCTGCTCCCAACGGCGACCTGATCGCCGTGCAGAACGGCCTTCGTCCGATCCGGGTCCTGCGTCTCGTCGTCGATGATGCCGGCGAATCGCTGATCGACGTGAAGGTGCTCGAATCCGCGCACCTCGCGATGGCCGAACCTTCCCTCGGCTGCATCGCCGACGGCGCCTTCGTCTTCATCGGCAACGCCGGCTGGAGCCGCTTCGAGAATCCCGACCCGAAACCGACGGCGCCGCGGCCCGTGCCGATTTTTCGGACAAAGCTCTGAGGTAGGGCGCGTTGTCCCTAACGCGCCGAAATCGTGATCCGCGTTTAACGGACGTCAGGAGACCAAACGGCGCGTTAGGGACAACGCGCCCTACCTTAACGCCTTTCACTCCTGTCTCTCGTCACCCGTCTCCCGTCCCCTGATCTTCACTTGTCCCACTTGCCCGTCGTGTCATCCACGAGCTGCTGCAGCAGGGAAAATCGGATCTCGCCGTAGTTGAGCGCGTATCGGAGGCGGCCGTTGCGGAAGATCCAGGTCGTCGGAGTCCAGGTCACCGGCAGACCCCAAAAGGTCATCATCTTCTCGCCGTCGATGCGCGAGGGGTTCTCGTGCAGGTAGAGCCGGAAATTCTTCTGCGCACCGATTCCGTTCTTCGCGAGCACCGCGTGGCCATCCTCGTCGCTCCAGATCGTGACGAAGATGAAGTTAACGCCGGAATTCTTCGTGATGAACCGGCTCCAGGTTTTGCCCGACATCTCGGAGGCGCAGTTCGGGCACCACGGCGCCCAGAAATGCACCACGGTCACGCCCGTCGACTTGATCGCCTCGGAAACCCGCTGCTCCACCGTCAGCGGCGCGGCCGCCGAGGACGCCTGTGGTTCTGCCG
Organism: uncultured Opitutaceae bacterium; assembly: GCA_937902865.1. GTDB lineage: Bacteria > Verrucomicrobiota > Verrucomicrobiia > Opitutales > Opitutaceae > CAIUWA01. The sequence continues at coordinate 1,925 of CALFNJ010000530.1, read as the reverse complement.
CGCGCAATCCGGCGATCACGGCCAAAGAACAAAGCAGCGCGAGCAGGGGTTTCATGTCTGGCACGATGGGAAACTTCCCGCGCGAGGCAATGGCACGCGCACGCAAGGAGCGGAACCCTGCCGGGCAATTTTTATTATCTGGAACTCAGGAAATCAGGAAGCGGAGGCGCAACCCCGCTGAGGTGGAACGTGTTGTCCCCAACGCGTTGTTCGCTCCGCCCGCGTTCAACGTCGCATCCGTCGTCCATGTCCTCAGCCGTTCTGAAGGTAGGGGCTTCCCAAGGGACGCCCCTACATTGTTTTTTCGCGGATGGAGGTTTCAACGCGTTGGGGACAACGCGTTCCACCTCAATTCCCACGCCTACCTTTCCGTTTTCTCCGTTTTTGCGCTCCCAGGATCGAGATCGGCGGCTCGTTGCCGTTCCTGATTTCCTGAGTTCCAGATAGATCGGCTCGACTCGCTTTACCCGGCTGCAAACGTGGCCGCATGTCTACCCCGGCTGGAAAATCCTCCTGGCTTCGGCCGTCGCTCAACTGGCTCGTGGCGGCGCTGCCGGTCGCATTCGCGCTCCGCTACGTCCCGGCGTGGCACAACGAGACCGCACTCTTCATCTTCTCGGCGCTCGCGATCATTCCGATCGCCGGCTGGATGGGCCACGCCACCGAGCAGCTCGCCCATCGCCTCGGCGAAGGCATCGGCGGGTTGCTCAACGCGTCCTTCGGCAACGCCGCGGAACTCATCATCGCGCTGATGGCGCTGCGCGCCGGTCACATCGAGGTGGTCAAGGCGTCCATCACCGGCTCGATCATCGGCAATCTCCTCCTCGTGCTCGGCGTGTCGGTCTTCGCCGGCGGCCTGCGCTTCCGCGCGCAGCGCTTCAACAAGACCGCGGCGCGCTCCTCGTGCACCGCGCTGATCCTCGCCGCCGCCGCGCTGGTCATTCCGACCGTGTTCCACCAGGCCGCCGAACAGCGCCCCGGCGGCTGGACGCCCGCCGCAGAGCAGAACCTGTCCCTCGCCATCGCCGTCATCCTGCTCGCGACCTACGGCGCGATGCTCGTCTTCTCGCTCGTCACCCATAAGCAGCTCTTCGTCGGCGAGGAGACAGCGGGCGGGAAGGACGGCGCCGACAGTCACGCGGAAAAACCCTGGCCGGTCGGCCAGGCCGTAGGAGTGCTGCTTGGGGCCACGGCGTTGGTCGCGTGGGTGTCCGAGTTTCTCGTCGGCGCGGTCGAGGCCGCGCAACATTCACTCGGCGTGACCGAGACCTTCGTCGGCGTGGTGCTCGTCGCGATCGTCGGCAATGCCGCCGAGCACTCCACCGCCGTCACGATGGCGCTGAAGAACAAGATGGACCTCGCTCTCGGCATCGCCGTCGGCTCGAGCCTGCAGATCGCGCTTTTCGTCGCACCCGTGCTGGTGTTCTCGAGCTATCTCTTTCCCCACAAGCTCAGCCTGGAGTTCACCGTTCCGGAAGTCGTCGCCGTGGTGATCGCGGCCTTCGTCACCGACCAGATCGCCGGCGACGGCGAGAGCAACTGGCTCGAAGGGGTGCAGCTCCTCGCCCTCTACGCGATCCTCGCGGTGCTGTTCTACTTCCTGCCAGCCATTCATTGATTTAATCTGGAACTCAGGAAATCAGGAACGGAATCGGCCGTTCGCGCTCGCGATGCGCGCCTGAGTTTAGGTGGAACGCGTTGTCCCCAACGCGTTGTTCGCTCCGCCCGCGTTCAATCTCGCTCAAGTCAAAGCACGTTGCGTCAACGCGCGGCTTGGCTTCGTCAGGCGATTCTTCGCGGACGGAGATTTCAACGCGTTGGGGACAACGCGTTCCACCTTAACAGCGCCGAAACGGACGGGCGGGCCGCCCGTCCCTACCCTCGGAAAAAATTCTCTGCGCTTCTGCGCCTCTGCGCGAAACGGA
>CALFNJ010000529.1 GCA_937902865.1 uncultured Opitutaceae bacterium | reverse complement strand
GCGCCTGGACGACTACTACGGCATTCCCGGCGTGAAGGGCACCGACTTCCGCAAGGTCGCGCTGCCGCCGGAATCGCACCGCCAGGGTGTGATCACCCAGGCGAGCGTCCTCACCGTCTCGTCGTACGCCAACCGCACCTCGCCCGTCAAACGCGGCAAGTGGGTGCTCGAAAACATTCTCAACGCCCCGCCGCCCCCGCCGCCGCCGAACGTCCCCAGCCTCAAGGAGGAGGAGATCGGCGTGTCCAAGTCCATGCGCGAGCAGCTGGAGGCGCATCGCGCCAACGCGATCTGCGCCTCGTGCCACACGCGGATGGATCCGCTTGGCTTCGGCCTGGAGAACTTCGACGCGGTCGGCGCCTGGCGCGAAAAAATCGGCACGTTCCCGATCGACGCCACCGGCCAGCTGCCCGACGGACGCACGTTCGCCGGACCGCTGCAGCTCATCTCCACGCTTAAAGTCGACAAGTCGGATTTCGCGGAGTGTATTGCCGACAAATTGCTGACCTACGCGCTGGGCCGCGGGCTCACCTTCGCAGATCGCGGCGCGGTGCGGAACATTTCCTCCCAACTGGCCGTCGACGACCGTTTCTCCCGCCTCGTTCTCGCCGTCGTCCACACCCCGCAGTTCCAACTCCGGGCTCCCGCCTCACCCTCAGCCGCCCCCGTGGCCTCCGATCCATGATCCTCACCGGCAAACACCTGTCCCGGCGCCATTTCCTTCGCGGAATGGGCACCGTCATTGCCCTGCCGCTCCTCGACTCGATGATCCCGGCCGGCTTCGGCCAGACGGCCAAGGCCGCCACCGCCGCTGCGAAGGCGCCGACGCGGCTGTCCTTCGTCTACGTGCCGAACGGCATCGTGATGAACAACTGGACCCCCGCGGCCGAGGGCGCCGATTTCGTCCTGCCGAGCATCCTCCAGCCGCTCACGCCCTATCGCAGCCAGACGACCGTCATCTCGGGCCTGATCAATCACAACGCCAACGCCCTCGGCGACGGCGGCGGCGATCACGCCCGCGCCGGCGCGAGTTTCCTCACCGGCAGCCATCCGAAAAAAACCGGCGGCTCGGACATCCATGCCGGCATTTCCGCCGATCAGGTGGCGGCCCAGCAGATCGGCAAGGATACGCGTCTGCCCTCGCTGGAGCTCGGTCTCGACGACAACCGCGTCGTCGGCCACTGCGACTCCGGCTACAGCTGCGCCTACACCAATAGCATTTCCTGGCGCGGTCCCGCCACGCCGTTGCCGCCCGAGTCCAATCCCCGCCTGCTGTTCGAGCGCCTCTTCGGCGACTTCGACCCGAGTGTCAGCGCCGAGACGCGCGCCCGCCGGGCGAACTACCGCAAGAGCATCCTCGACAGCGCCCGCGAGGAGACCAGCCGCCTCGCCCGCGAGGTCGGGGCCAACGACCGACGCAAGCTGGACGAGTACCTGACCACCGTTCGTGAAATCGAGCAGCGGATCGAGCAGGCCGAGAAGAATCCCGTCACGGTGGCCCCCGGCATCGACAAGCCTGCCGGCATCCCCTCCGACTTCGGCGAGCACGCGCGCCTGATGTACGATCTGCAGGTGCTCGCGTTCCAGGCGGATATCACCCGCGTCGCCACGATGGTCATCGGCCGCGAGGGCAGCGTGCGCACCTACGAGGAGATCGGCGTGCCCGATCCGCATCATCCCCTTTCCCACCACCGCAACCGCGCGGAGGCGCTGGAGAAGCTGACCAAGATCAACACGTACCACATGCAGCTCTTCGCGCACTTCCTCGAGCGGCTGCGCACTCATCGTCCCGCTCTGCACGGCGGCGAGGATC
>CALFNJ010000528.1 GCA_937902865.1 uncultured Opitutaceae bacterium | reverse complement strand
TGAACTCAACGCGCTCCCACTCCACAGCAGTGCCGTTTAGAAGTGCATCGATGTTGATGGGAAGGGCCATTCAGCAAAGGAACTTGGAGAGGCACGTCCTGGAAGCGACGTCAAATCTCGGCCTCGACTTTGCGCATCCGCGCTGGCCGACCTGAATATCCGCACCCTCCAGAAGATCGAAGCCGGTCAGACCAACATCCCATCACCGCCTTATCCGCCCTAAGAAATCGGTCGACCGCAAGTGGACGGATCTACTAGGTTGATCACGTCTCTGACTTGCGGCTTATCCGCATATTCCGCGATTACTTACACACTAGCCGCCAGAGTGGGTAAACTGAAGGGCCCAGGCCGCAGATGCGCAGATTTCCAACATTCCTGACTAAAATACGCAGCGGATGAGGATCTGAACGAAAAAAAACGGGAAATTTGGGCAGCCGTGTCCGAACACTGCCTGCTCGTTCGTTGAGTCTTTGTTCGGCGATTCATTCACTTCAGCCCTGTCCACTCCCCATGATGCCCCCCTCTCCTTCTTCCTTTTGTTCAATAAACAGGAAGAGGACGTGCGCTCCAACGTATTGGGATCAAGGCCTTCCATCTCGCGTTTCCTTCCGGGAGAGGAAATGAAAAAGCACCCATGAAACCTGTTTCCTACCGTTGGGTGATCGTTGGGGCAGGGGGGCTGCTCGGGTGCGTGGCGATTGGGGGCATGTTTTCGCTGCCGGTGTTTTTGCTGCCGATTGCGCGGGATACGGGGTGGTCGGTCACGGGGGTGTCGACGGCCATGACGGTGGGTTTTCTGGCGATGGCGCTGGCGAGCGTGGTTTGGGGGACGATGTCGGATCGCTTTGGGGCGCGCGGGGTGGTGCTGGCGGGGTCGGTGCTGTTGGCGGGGAGTTTGGCGCTGGCGAGCCGGGCGACGTCGCTGCTGCAGTTTCAGATTCTGTTTGGCGGGCTCGTGGGGACGGCCACGGCGGCGATTTTTGCGCCGTTGATGGCTTGCGTCACCGGGTGGTTTGAAACGCAGCGCAGTTTGGCGGTGTCGCTTGTGTCCGCGGGCATGGGGATGGCGCCGATGACGATGTCGCCGTTCGCTGCCTGGCTGGTTTCGCACCATGACTGGCGGACGGCTCTGCTCGTCATCGCGGGCGTGACGACGGGGGTGATGCTTCCGACCGCGCTGCTGATCCGGCGGCCGCCGGCGTTGGCGGTTGCGCAGCCTGTGAATTCGGAAGGCGCGGACGCGGATGCCGCGATGTCGATGAACGAGGCGCTGCGGTCGCCGCAGTTCATCATTCTGCTTCTGACCAACTTTTTCTGCTGCGCGACGCACTCGGGTCCGATTTTCCACACGGTGAGCTACGCCATCAGCTGCGGCATTCCGATGATCACCGCGGTCACCATCTACAGCGTCGAAGGATTCGCGGGCCTCTTCGGCCGGCTCGCGTTCGGGGTCCTGGGCGACCGGCTTGGCGCCAAGCGCGTGCTGGTCTCGGGACTTCTGCTGCAGGCCCTCGGTGCGCTGGCGTATTATTTCGTCCATCAGCTCGCCGGCTTTTATGCCGCGGCGGCGGCTTTCGGGTTCATCTACTCCGGGGCGATGCCGCTCTATGCGGTGCTCGCGCGGGAAAATTTTCCGCTGCGGATGATCGGCACCGTGATCGGCGGCACCACCATGGCCGGCAGCCTGGGCATGGCCGCGGGTCCGGTCGTGGGCGGGATGATCTTCGACCGGCTCGGGAGCTACGGCTGGCTCTACCTCGGCTCGAGCGCGATGGGGCTCGGAGCGTTCCTGATCGCGCTGACGTTCAAGCCGCGACTCGCCGGCGCCGCGGAGGCGGCGCCGGCTTCGGCGCACTGAAGTCCGATCGGGGTTCACACAGAGACGCAGAGGACACAGAGCATCAGTCTTCCGGTCTCTGTGTCCTTCGTCTCTCTGTGCGAAACTGGATTGGGGTCGATTTCCTGATTCCTCCTTTTTCGAGATGTAGGGTGTTCATTATGAACGTTCGATTTCGGTAGGCGGCGACGAACAGGCGTCCACAAGGAGCGCCCCTACAAATTCGGGACAAGCGCCACGGCTCACCGGGGACGGTTCGCCCTACCAGCGGGTCGGAGACCCGCTCTACGGCATTCTCTTTTTGCGGGTTCTGCGCCTCTTCGTGGCCAACCTCCGGCTGCCGAGGTGATTGCGTGCGCGCCTTCGCGCGATTGGCCCGGAATTTGGGGTGTCCGTCGGCCGCGGCATGCGGGGTTCACCTACCGGCCGATCTTGCGGATACGGGTGTCCAATCCAGCGAACCCTCAATCTGTAACCCTCAACTCAATCGTTCATCCATCATGAAACCCAGCACCACCAATATCGCTCGTGGCGATGGCAACATCGCGGCCGGCAAGACCAAGGAAGTCGCCGGCAAGGTCGTCAACAGCCCCAAGCTTCAGGCCAAGGGCGCCGTCCAGCAGGTCGCCGGCGAATTCCAGAAGGCCGTCGGCAAGGCTCAGAAGTCGCAGGGCACCTGATCTGATCGACGCGATGCGGACGCGCTCACGCGTCTGCCTTTTCGTTCTTTCCTTTCTTCGCCCCCGCCGTCGCCGCGCGTCATTCACGCCGGTCGGCGGGACCGAAGTGATGAGCCGAAGCCGGATTTCCGACTTCGGCTCATTTGCTTTTTCGGGCCGGAAGAAAGGAGGAGCGGAGATTTAAGCGCGAAGACGCTAAGGCGCGAAGGAATCGGACAAGGTAGGGCGAGGCGTCCCCGCCGAGCCGGGCCCACGGCTCACCGGGACGGTTCGCCCTACCCCAAGGCCTCCAAACAGCGGGTCGGAGACCCGCTCTCCTTCGCGTCTTGGCGTCTTCGCGCTTAATCGGATCGGAGATCGGGGATCGCCTTCCGTTCCTGCCTTCCTGAGTTCCAGATAATAACAAACCATCAGTTTCCCGGGATGGTGTCGCTATCGGCGGGGAAGAGATTGAAGGCGAGGGGGAGCGCCGGGGTTTTCTGGAGGAGGTGTTTGTCGGCGAAGGTCAGCAGCGCTTCCCAGTCGCCGGGGCCGAAAGCGTGGGGACGGTCGGACCAGAAGATGCCGAGCTTGTCCGTGGCGCCGGGACCGAAGAGGGCATACGCAGGCTGGCCGCCGAGCCAGGTCTTCTTCTCGCCGATGTGCGCGATGTTCGGATCGTGTGTGCCTTCGAGCAGGAGGAAGGGACGCGGTGCCGCCAGGGCGAGGAACCAGTGCGCGTCGTACGGCAGCTTGTCGGGCTGCCCCCAGAATTGCGGCAGGTGCGGCGAAAACCAGTTCGGATATTTCATCACCATCAGCGTGAGGCCTTCGCTGCCGCCGCGGCTCGGGGTCGACTGGGTCGGGCCGCCGCTGAAGCGATACGCCGGCGTGCCGAGTCCGGAACTCGCGACCGGAGCGACCATCGCAATGCGGTCGTCGAACGCACCGCTGACCAGCGCTGCTTTGCCGAGGCGCGAGATGCCGGTGACGATGAGCTTGGTTTTGTCGATGAGCGGATCGGTCTGGAGGTAATCGACGACTCGCATCGTGCCCCAGGCCCAGCCGCCGACGATGCCCCAGTCGTAACCGGGGTAGGCGGGGAAAAAGCGCGTGCTGCGGAAAGCCCAGCTGCCGTCGGCGAGGCGCAGGGTCGTGTCCTCGGCGCAGTCGCTGTAGTTGAACGTGATGTAGGCGTAACCGCGCGCGATGACGTGCGCATGCTTGGCGGCAAACGTCTCGGGTGTGTCGCCGCCGCGCCGATTGGCCGGAGCCGGAGCAGGTTCGGCGTTGGCGCCGCCGTTTCCGTTGCCATTGCCATTTCCGTTGCCCGCAACGCGCGCCGGTCGGGCCGCAGGTGTCGGCGCGGCCGGCTGATTGTTTTCGGCGAGCGCGATCTCCGGCGGCAGGAGGATGTCGACGCCGCGGCCTTGGGTGGGACCGCGGGCCAGATGCGGCAGCTGCACCGCGCCGGGCGGGGAACCGTATTCGGGGCAGATGACGCCCGGAACGAGTCCGCCGGTGGTCGGCGTGAGGAGGCCGATATCGAGGCTGAGCTTTTCCTCGGGGCCGAAGGTGAGATGGATGAGCTGGTAGCGCGCCTTGCCGTCCAGCACGAGTTCGGAGCGCAGTTCCTTGCCCTTCACGTTGCCGGGCGGCGGCGGCATGCGTCCGACGTGATAATACTCGAGGATGGTGCGGATCTCCTGCTGCCGTTTCCGGAACTGTTCGACAGTCGTGACCTTGGTGCCGTCGTTCATGATGAGCGGGTCGGGCATGTCCCGGCGCACTGGCAGCTCGTTGACGCCCGGCAGCGACGGGAGGTTAGTCTTGATCGCCGGCAACGGGATCTCGCGCGGATCCGGCCGGTCGGGCAGGACCCGGCGACCGATCAAATCGCTGTCCTCTTGGGCGCGAGCCGGAGCCAAGGCCAGCGCGGAAACAGTGACGAACAGGACGACCGACAAAGGCCGGATCTTCTTCATGGGAGCGGGGGTTTTCGCCGTCCGCGAAGCACGGCCGGCGTGGGGGTGGGGGAAGCGCGCGGCCAACCGCAGCGCGCCCGGACGCTTGGCGCCGATGAACCGACGGTCAACGCGGTTCGAAAACGCGACCGGGAGGTCGCGTCCCCATTTTGGTCGGCAGCTCCGATCCCAAGGTAGGGCGAGGCGTCCCCACCGAGCCGAGTCCACGGCTCACCGGGGACGGTTCGCCCTACCAAAGCCTCCAAACAGCGGGTCGGAGACCCGCACTACTTCGCGTCTTGGCGTCTTCGCGCTTAGTCGGATCGAGATTGGGGATCGCCGTCCGCGTCTTCCGCTCCTGCCTTCCTGATTTCCAGATAAATTCACCTCACCCGGATCGCCTTTTTTCCTTAAGCGGGCCGGGGCAATCGTTTGGGGTTGCCAGCCAGTTCAGCCACGGACGAGATGACCGCGCTATGCGTATCTCCACCAGCTTCCTCTTATTGGCCGCTCTTGCGGTCGCTTCGCCTGGGCGTGCGGCCGAGTCGCACATCATCGAACTGAAGAACGGGACGAAAATCGTCGGTTCGATCGAGAAACAGGAGGGCGGCAAGGTTTACATCAATGCCGACCTGCTCGGCCAGGTCGTGGTGGACGCCACCGCGCTGGCCACGACCGAGACGCCGGCCGAGGCCGCCACGCCTGCTCCGAGCACGGCCGCTACGCCGCCCGTCGTCGTCGCCCCGAGCGGCGCGCCCGGCGCGGTGCCGAAGACCGATCCGAACAAGGTGACCTGGAAGCGCTCCCTCTCCATCAACGGCTCCTACAACTCCGCCGCCTACGTGCAGGGCCCGATCCCCGGTGCCGCCGGCACCGCGACCGGTCTCGAAGGCCGCTCGCTCGGCCTCTCCGGCAAGCAGCAGACCGTCCAGATCAACGGCATGATCCTCCGCGCCTCGCCCACCGAGGCGATCACGCTGACCGGCTCCTACGGCTACGCTGACTACGAGCCCGCCGGCAAGGTGGTCGACAACTGGAACGGCGAGTTCACCTACACGCATATCCTCAGCCCGAAGACCTACGTCCTCGCCCGCTCGACCTACAAGGTCGACCACATCGCGCTCATCGACCATTCGTTCGAGCAGGTCGCCGGCTACGGCTTCAAGCTGATGGACACCGATCGTACCAAGCTCGACGTCATCCCTGGCATCTCCGAAGTGAACGAGTCGAAGGGCACGCGCTTCGACGACAAGTGGATCTTCTCCGCCGGCTTCCTCGAGAATCTGGACTTCGCCTTCAATGAGCGCGTCTCGCTCCAGGAGCGCTTCAAGTACCGCGTCGGCGTCGTCGACACCGACGTCTGGGGAATCAACTCCTACCTCGGGATCAACTCCGCGCTGTCCGAGCACATCTCGCTCAACGTCGGCCTGACCTACACCTACGACAATACGCTCGGGCCGCTATCGCCGACCGTGGCGAGCAGCCTGCTCGCCGCCGGCATGGCGCCTGCGGACGTCGCCGCGCTGCGTCCGGCGAAGAAGGACCAGATCCAGCTCACGACGGGCATCGAGTTCAACTTCTGAGCGGAGCTGATTCCGCAAACCCAGCGGCCTCACGGCCGCTGCTACGAGGGCGGCCATCCGGCCGCCCTTCTGTTTTAGTGTAGGGGCGTCCCTTGGGACGCCCGTTTTGCGCGCGCTCTTACCTTCGAACCGCCGCGAAAGATCGGAAGGTAGGGACGGGCGGCCCGCCCGTCCGGTTCGGCGCCGTCACTCTCTTTAGCCGGCCGGTCGTGCCCTAATTGGTAGGGCGAGGCGTCCCCGCCGAGCCGTGGCTCACCGGGACGGTTCGCCCTACCTTCGAGGCGGACACGACCCAACGTTCAACGTCCAACCTTCAACGTTGAACGTTCAACTGACAGCGCGCTGCACAGCGCAAAATGGGGCCTTTTAACACGACCAACCGGGCCCCGCCGTTGTTCAGGCGTGCTCGGCGCGTTGGAGATAACGCGCCCTACCTGGAACACGGAGGACGCGGAGGGGAAGGGAGGTCACAGAGGACGATTCCTGCTTATTTCGCCGGCGCCGCGTTCCGACCGCTTCCGCCCATCCGAATTCCGCGCCCTCCCTTCCCCTCCGCGTCCTCCGTGTTCAAAAAATTGAGCTTCGATCACGAGAAGGTGACGAAGGGAAACGGGGCGTGCTCTATGCACATCCCGTTTTGCGATCGCCGAAGCGGGCGCCCCAAGGAGCGCCCCTACTTCCGTCCGCGCACCGTATACAGATCGAGCGCGCCCTTGCCCTTGATCTCGAGCTTGCCGCGGTACTCGCAGTCGAACTCGTCGCGGACGAGATCGTAGGTGTAGGCGGAGAGATTGATCTCGCCGGGCGTGGCCGACGTTTCCATCCGGCTCGCGAGGTTCACGGTGTCGCCGAACACGTCGAAGGTGAACTTGCGCTTCCCGACCACGCCCGCGACCAGCGGTCCCGCGTGGAGGCCGATGCGCATGTGCCACTTGATCGCCGCCTGCTCGTTGCGGACCTTGATCGCCTCCTGCATCGCCAGCGCGGCGCGCACGCAGCGGCGTGCATGGTCGGAGCCGGAACCCGAGCTCGACCCGGAAAGGCCGCCGGCGGCCATGTAGGCGTCGCCGATGGTCTTGATCTTCTCGAGCCCTTCCCGGTCCATGATTTCGTCGAAGCCGCGGAAGATGTCGTCGAGCTCGCGAATCAGCCGGTGGGCGGGAATCGCTGACACGGTCGATGTGAATCCGCTGAAGTCGCTGAACAAAATCGTCACCTCCTCGAAACGCCGCGGCGTGGAAGCGCCTTTCTGCTTCAGCTCGGCGGCAATCTCGCGCGGCAGGATGTTGTGCAGCAGGTTTTCCGACTCCGTTTTCTCCGCCGCGAGTTCCTTCGTGCGCTCGCGCACCTCGATCTCGAGCCGGTCCTTCTGCGCGGCGATCAGAGCCTGCTTCTCGCGTTCCTCCGCCACGAGCCGCTGGGCGGTGAGGGCGTAGTTGCGCGCGATGAACAGCGACAGTCCCAGCGCCGCCGCGAGGATGCCGAAATTCATCGTGTACGTGGAATACTCCTGTTCCGGCACCCAGCCGAACACGCGCAGGGCGTTGTAGAGCACCGCGAGGCCGAAGAGCACCAGGCCGCCGAGCACGAGCGCGGAGCCGGCGTGACCGCGCCGGACGGCGAGCGCGGTGACCCGCACCGCCTCCATGCTCACGATGAAGCCGAAGGCGACGCAGACCCGGAAGATGAGCAGGCTTTCGTCGAAGAGCGGCCAGACGAGCAGGATCACGCCGAGAACGGACGCGACCTTGAACGCGAGTCGCTTGGGCTGCGCGAAGGTGCGGTAGGTCGTGAGCAGGCAGAGCAGGGAGAACGTCACGATCGCGATCAGGAAGAAGCGGTGTGTGACGAGGTAATCGGACACCGTGCGCACGCGTTCCAGCTCGAGCCGCGTGAACGTCATTGCACTCAGGGCACAGAGAAACAGTGCACAGTACAGGCTCTCGCGCATGCGCGGCGCGAAGATGAACAGCGCGAAATGCAGCGCGGCCAGGAGCAGCGGCACGGCGATGAAGAACATCAACTGCCCGTAGGTCTGGCGCTCGCCCTGGAGCTCATCGCGCATCCACTCGGCCGGCGGCGCCACGCGGAGGGTGAAGCCGCCCGCGCGCGGGTCGATCCGGCTCGCGGGCAGGCCGTAGAAATTGGAGTAGCGCACCGCCAGCAGATGCGTTCCGGGAGTGATCAGCAGCAGCGGCGCAATCTCGTTGCGCCGCACCGCCTCTTCGGTGGCGAAGCTGTCGCCGACCTTGCCGATCTGCGCCACGCGGCGTCCATCGAGGAAAATTTCCGCTGCGCCGCACGGCTCGAGGTCGAAAGTGAGGGGCGTCGTCGCCGGCAGCGCCGAGGCATCGAGCCGGAGGCGGAACCAGCCGCGTCCGGTCCACGGACCGCTCGACCACTGCCGGGGAATTTCATCCGGCGAGCCGGCCACCCAGCTGGAATCGTCGAAGTCGGCCGAGCTCCACGCCGGATCATCGCCGCCGTGCCAGCGCCAGTTGCCCGGATTGACCACGGTGCCCGCCTCGAGATTGGCGGGCAGTTTCCAGAGCGAAGGCGAGGGCGTCGCGGGCGTCGCCGTCGACTCAGCGGCGAACACGCTTCCGCCGCTCCCGCACCAGGCGGCGAGCAGCGCGACGACGGAAAGCAGAACCTTAAACCGGCACGGCCACGAGGGGCGCGCGGGCGAGCTGCTCGGGTTTGAAGTCCTCGAACCGGCCGCCCGCTTCGTAGTGGTCCACATAAGATTTCCCGACTTGGTGCGTGTAGGTCGCGAGCAGCGCCGGCCACACCGCGATTTTCAGCCAGGAGCCGAAGACGGGCAGCTTGGTGACGAGGCCGTGCGTGGCGCCGAGGGCGAACGCCTGCAGCACCGGGCTGGCCTGGCGGCGGTCGAACGGCGAGCCGTAGTGGCGGGCGAGCGTCTCGAGCATCTGCAGGTGAATGCCCGCGATGAAGACGCTGCTGAGCCCGGGCGCCGGGATGAAATGCGCGGCGACGCACAGCCCGGTGTGGATCCGCACGATCTCCATCGCGGCGGCGCGACGGGAATCATGACCGGAGACGGGCGCGGCGGCGGCCATGGCTCAGAAGGTGGTGAGCTCGAGCGCGACCTGGAGGATTTCCTCGCGCGCCGGACCGTCGAGCGCCTTCCAGCCGAGGACCATCGCGTGCTGGTAGCACTGGCGGCGCGCGATCTGGTGATTGAGCGCTGGCAGGCCGATGCGCTCGGCCAGCGGCGTGAGCTCGCGGGCGAGGAGCGTCTGGCGCTGCACCTGGTTGAAGAGCAGCGCGGCCTTGTCCTTCTTGTAGTGCGCGCGGATGACGCTGACCGTGTCCTGCGACGTCCAGAGATCCGCCGGCGAAGGCGAGCTCACGAGCATGACCTTGTCGGCCTGCGCGAGGCTCTCGTGCACCAGGCTCGAATCGAGCCGCGGCGGCGTGTCGATGATCAGGGCGTCGTAGGAGCCACCGGGCTCGGCGATGACGATCGAAGGCTTGGTCTCCCGGATCCAGCGCGTCGCGGTCTGCTGCGGATCGCGGTCGAGGAAGGCGACGCGGCGTCCGACATCGGCGAGAGCGCAGCCCATCAGGATCGAGAGCGTGGTCTTGCCGGCGCCGCCCTTGCCATTGCAAAAGGTGATTGTCATCGGGGGAGTGAACGCGCGCCGAGCCGGCGAAGGGCGGCGGCAGCGGAAGCGGAACGCTGCGAGGCAAACGGGCGTCGCCGCCGACGCCAATAAAAAAGCCCGAAGGCGAACCTTCGGGCTTCGAAAATCAGCGTGAAAACGCGGATCAGGCGGCCGGGGCCACCGTCGGGGCGGCCGAGCGCTTGTCGGAAGCGATCACGAGCAGGAAGCCGATGACCGGATCGAGCAGGAGGGCGGCGAGCAGATAGCCCCAGAAACCGAATTTACGATCGCGGCCGACGTAGGCAACGAGGCTGCACAGACCGATATAGAGGAGGGATACGACGAGCATGGGATGAGTTTGGTTAGATTTTGACTGCGGCCACTTTCTTCATGCCAGCCTTCACTTCATCGGTGAAACCAGCCTGAAAATCTTTCGCGTTGAACGTCAGCAGCGTGCCGCCCGACTCGTAGTGGCGGACGAACACCTGGCCGATCGCGTAGGTGCAACCACCGGCGAGCACGGGCATCGCGACCGTGCTGATGAGGGAACCGATGCCGGGGAGCGTTTTGAAAAAGACGCCGAACGTGCCGCGGGCCAGGAGGTCCGGGGCGAGGGCACCGATGAGCGAGGCGACGGCCGTCTTGCCGATGTTCTCGGTGAAAGGCACGCCGTAAGCCTGCGAGATATCGGCGATCATCTTGAGCTGGTCGCCCGAGAAGAACGACGCCTCGACGTTGCCG
>CALFNJ010000527.1 GCA_937902865.1 uncultured Opitutaceae bacterium | reverse complement strand
GGAAATGATCGTCCAGAACGCGCACGACGGGACGCGCGCCTATCGCATCGACGCGGGGCTCTATCGCCTCGGCTGCCGCAACGGGCTGACCGTGGCGGATGCGGATTTCGCGCACGTCTCCATCCGGCACATGGATGTTTCCGCCGAGGCTTTCGCCAAGGCGGCGCAATCGGTGGCGGAGAACACGCCCCGGGCGCTGGAGGCTGTCGCACGCTGGCAGGGTGTCCAACTCACGCAGGCCGCGCGGGTCGAGTTCGCCAAGCGCGCGGCGGCGCTGCGCTGGACCGCGGACAATCCGGTGATGCAGGCGCTCACGCCGGAGAAGCTGCTGACCCCCGTGCGCTACGGCGACGCGGCCACCGACCTCTGGACCACCTTCAACGTGGTGCAGGAGCATCTCGTGCGCGGCGGCGATCGCTACCTCGGACGCACCGAGACGGCGGGTCTGCGGCGCAACCGCACCCGGCCGGTCGGCGGCCTCGCCGAAGGGCAGAAGCTCAACAAGGCGCTCTGGGCGCTGGCCGGGGAATTTGGGAATAACTGAGGGATTCGTCCCCTTCCGAGGGCCGCCGCAAGGCGGCCCTTTTTCTTGGGCTCATCCTCTCATGCGAGATTTTCGCGCCCAAAGGGACACCGAAAATCACATTCCCGGTTCCATTCCGCCGGGCTTGCCCGGCCCGTCCGGCTGCACATTTCTTTCGCGCTCCCGACGCTCGATCTCGCGCTGCTTCGCCTGCATTTCGTAACGGGCTTCAATCTGGTGGCAGAGCGCGCCCAGGTCTGGCTGCACCCAGCACTCCAGCCGACCGTTGGCCGTGAGCCGAAAAACGAGTGCCGCCACAGTCCCTTCCGCCGGATCGGCGGCGGGATTGCCTTCGGCCGCCAGAAAGCGGAGGTAAGCCGCGAACTCCCCCGGAGCGACGCCGACCGGAGTCGTTCCCGCCTTGCCGAAAACCCGCTCCACAAACTGATCGAGGGTGAACTCGCCCGCGGTGGCTGGTCGCGGCCAGTTCGCCCAATAGGCGTTGAAGCGCAAGGTCACTTCCGCCGTGCCTTCGCCCCATCCGAGCCAGTGGCATTGTTTCGCCAGCGCGGCGAACGGTCGGCCGGCCTCGCTTTGCAGGGCGTTGCATTGCCGCGTCCGCACCGCCTTGCGGTATTCGGCGGGAATCTCCGCCCGCGTGCGCTTCAGTTCGACCAGCCAGCAGCGGCCTTCCGCCTGCCCCAAAAAATCGGCGAAGTCCTGGTCGAGATTGCCCTGATGGTGATTCAGCCCGAACGGGCTTTGCGGACGCCAGCGCTGCCAGGCCACGCCCAAGGCCAGCGTGAGGGCGGCCACAAGCTGCGACTCGTAAGGCCGCGCGCGCTCCACGTCATTCAACCGTCGTTGCAGCTTTTCCTTGCTGTCCTTTTCCTGCTGCAACTGCGCGGCCGTGTGATCGCGCCGCACCGTCGCCCGTTGCTTTTCACCGGAAATCACTTCCAGCTGCCGCGCCGTTTCCTCCGCGTGGGCGGCGTGCTCCGCCTGTTCGGCCCGGTCGCGGAAGAGTGCGAGCAGGACGAGGCCGACCCAAGCCAGTGTGACGGCCACCAATGGCCAAAGCCCGGAGAAATGCCACCGGTCATCCCACTGATTCCCCGCCCCGTCCCAAAATTGCAGCGCCCTCTTGTCGTTCCCGGAGATCAGCACGCTGGCCCCGCCCAGCACGCCGAGACCGCCGCCCGCCAGCAGCAGAGCCGCGCTGCGGGTGCGCCTGAAACACAGCAGGACTGCCGCGACCCCGAACAGCCCGGCCGTCACCTGCACGTGCACCGGATGCAGCCCGCGCCGGTAGTTTTGCAGCGCATCATGGGTCCAGAGGCCAAAGGAATTGGTGGCGAACCCCAGCCCGACTCCCAGCAACAGCACCGCCAGCGCGAGGCCATGATTGAACGTAAACTTCATAGGTGGGCGGCGAGCAGTTCCACCGCCCGGTTCACTTGTGCGAGCCGCTCGTCCGTGTGCGCGCGGCGGCAATTGCCCAGCGGCGACTGGGTATCGCGCTTCCGGAGACGCTCGGCGCGCGTCTCCAGTTCGCCCTTCAGCGCCCGGAGCAGGCGCACCAGATCCTCCGCATCGCGGGCCGCGAGATCGACCGCCGTTTGATTGTCGGCGGGACCGGACTTCAGGCCGAAGCTCGCGGCGATGCCGGTGCCTTCGAGCGCAGGGAGGAGGTTAAACGGGAGCATTACTTTCATACAAAAATGCAGACCGCCCCGAGGTCTCCCCCGGAGCGGCTGGCCCGTTGCGACGAACGTCGCGGGGCGATTTCCGGGAGTCAACCCCACAAACCCCGCCGGTGGCCGGAGTCATGGACCTCACCTTTTTTCGGTAGGTAGCCTGCCGCATTTTCGGTAGGCGCGCGCTGCTGCACACGCCGGTTTCGGCGCTTCAATCCCTTCGTTGGCCACGGGGCCGCAAATCACATCAACCCTCAAACCCGGCTAGTCCGGGATCAATCGCATGAACAATGGAACCGCAGAAACTCCCACCTCCCGTCTCCCGCGTCCGGGCGACGCTCCCGACGAATTGACCCAGCTGAAGAAGGAACTCCTGCAAGCCGAAGTCCGGCTCGCCAAGGCCCGGGCCACCGTCACCGGGGCCGAAATCGACATCAAGGTGCTCAACGGCCGGCTGAAGGCCTATATGAAATAGCCTCCATCCGCCCGGACCTGGACAAACGCCCGCTCCATCGAGCGGGCGTGCGCGTTTTCAGAAATGGGCGGGCGCATGAAATGGCGGGGAATTCGTCTCCGCCGGATCGGGCTGCGCCACGACGCCCTCCGCAATGGGCACCCACCGGCCCTCGACGCCAAAACTCACCCCGTCCGCCGGACGGAGGATCGTCACCAGCCCCGCCTTCGCATGCTCGTAATCCTCCGGGAGCGGCGGCGTGGAAATCTGGAAGACCCGACCGTCTTCCCGAACAAAGATATAGGCGGGTATCACGAGGAAAGGCGGCGCAGGGATTCGGACATGACTAAAGGCGGTTCAAGGATGATGACGCAGCCGCCGGCGAACGTTGCCCTCGGAGGAGGGCAGGCGTTCCACCCGACCTTTGCGCCGCGCCTTAACTCTTATGATCCTGACTGTTGTCTGTGTCAAATCGGAGGCCGATTTTTTAGAATGCATCCTTGGATACCACCCAAGCCTTCGCTCATATCCTCCTGCGATTTCGCCGGGAGAAGGGCCTCACCCACGAGGCCCTCGCGGAGCGTTCCGGCCTGCATCCAACCACCTTGTCGCTGCTGGAGCGCGCCAAGCGCCAGCGGAGCCTATCGACGATGTTCTTGCTCGCCCACCGTCTCGACCCGGATCGTCTCGACGCCGCCCGCCACGGCACCGGCCGCGACGGCCGGGGTCTGCATCGTGGGGGCCGGCTCGGGCTCCGGC
Organism: uncultured Opitutaceae bacterium; assembly: GCA_937902865.1. Classification (GTDB taxonomy): domain Bacteria; phylum Verrucomicrobiota; class Verrucomicrobiia; order Opitutales; family Opitutaceae; genus CAIUWA01. Next base: position 118 of record CALFNJ010000527.1, on the reverse strand, counting down.
TCGGGAGCGGGCTCGGGCTCGGGTGCCGCGGCCACCGGCTCGGGAGCCACGGGCTCCGGCGCCGGCGCCGCCTCGGCGGCACCACTCTGCGCGGCCGAGAGCTTTGCACGGAGGTCGT
>CALFNJ010000526.1 GCA_937902865.1 uncultured Opitutaceae bacterium | reverse complement strand
CGCCTCGACCGGCGCGCTCTCATCACCATCTCCGACCCGCTCGAGATGAACCTGGGTCAGTTGGGAACCGCTGGCGCGCATGACTGGCAAAAGCGATAGTGTTCCCGGTACCAGCGGACAACCCGCTCGATCCCGGTGGCGAGCGGCGTCGACGGCTCGAAGCCGAATTCAGCCGCGAGGTCCGTCACGTCCGCGCAGGTGGCCGGCACCTCGGTCGGAGGAATCGGCAGGAACCGCTTCACCGCCGTCTGCCCAAGCGCGGTCTCGAGCGTCGCAATGACCTGGCGCAGTTCCACCGGCGAGTGATTGCCGATGTTATAGAGCCGGTAGGGAGCCTGGCTCGTGGCGGGATTGGGAGCCGAGGCGGCCCAGCCCGGATCGGGCTGGGCGGGTCGCGCGAGCACGCGCACGACACCCTCCACCACGTCGTCGATGTAGGTGAAATCCCGCTTCATCTCGCCCTGTCCGTAGACGTCGATCGGCTTTCCCGCCAGGATTGCGCGCGTGAAGCTGAACAGCGCCATGTCCGGTCGGCCCCAGGGTCCGTAGACCGTGAAGAAGCGCAGGCCGGTGACCGGAAGGCGGAAGAGGTGGCTGTAGCTGTGCGCCATCAGCTCGTTCGCCTTCTTGGTCGCGGCGTAAAAGCTGATCGGATGGTCGACGTTGTGATGGACGGAGAACGGCAGCTGACGGTTGAGACCGTAGACCGAGCTGGACGAAGCATAGACCAGGTGCTGCACCCCGTGCGCCCGGCAGCCCTCGAGCACGTGCAGGAACCCCGTGAGGTTGCTGCTGGCATACGCTGACGGATTTTGCAGCGAGTAGCGGACGCCGGCCTGGGCGGCGAGGTGGGCCACGCGCTGCGGACGGTACTGGTCAAATAGCTGCTTCATGGCCGCGGCGTCGGCCAGGTCGGCCTGGACGAACGTGAAGGCCGGATGCTCCAGCAGCTTCAACCGGGCCTGCTTCAGGCTGACGTCGTAATAATCGTTGAGATTATCGAGGCCGACCACCTGCTCGCCGTCGCGCAGCAAGCGCAAGGCGAGATGGAAACCGATGAAGCCAGCGCAGCCGGTGACGAGAATCATGAAGCGGAAGGGAGCAGGTCAAATCCCGCGGCCCAAAAGCTCAAGATAACTTTGTGCAACGCGCGCCCACGAGAATTCCGCTTCCATGCGACGGCGCGCATTCTCCCCGAGCCGCCGGGCGGCGACGGGTTCGCGGCGCAGGTTCGCAAGCGCGCGGTGCAGAGCCGCGCCGTCACCGAGCGGAAAGAGCAGGCCGGTCTCGCCGGACCGCACGAGGGTGTTGTTGCCCGGGATGTCGCTGGCGACCACGGGTCGGCCGCAGGCCATCGCCTCGAGCACGACGTTCGGCATGCCCTCGTAGAGAGAGGGGTTGATCACGAGATCGGCCTGTTGATACCGGCGGACGAGATCCTGCTTGTCCTTCTGCCACCCCAGCCACGACGTGATGGATCCCACGCCCAGGGTTTCCGCCGCGAGTTCCAGAGTGCGCCGCTCCTCGCCGTCGCCCACCACCGTGAATTGCCAGGCGCCGGGCTCCGCAGCGTGCAGCCGGGCGAGCTGCTCGAGGAAAAAGAGAAGATTCTTCTGACGGTGCAGCCGGCCGACGAAAAGGATTTCGGTCGGTTTGCTGCCGGGTCGGGAGGAGGCGGCGGGGCGGAAGAAATCGGTGTCGACGCCGTTGTGCACCACTTCCACCGGAAAAGGATCGGCCCGACGGGAAAGGTCCGCGAGCCCGGCATCGTTGGCGACGATCGCCGTCGCCGCGCGCAGGATGCGGCGCCGCAGCGGCTTCAGCAGCCGGTGCTGCCAGGCGATCTCGGGCACGAGTCCCGGGACGTCGCCGCCACGGAGCGAAACGAGGTAGGGCAGCCCGAGGCGGCGGTGCAGGCGGAGCGCGACCGGTCCGCAGGGCAGGGTGAAGAACACGATCACGGCCTCGGCGCGATGGCGTCGCGCGACCTCCGGGGCGGCCGCCAGCGCGGCCCGCACGAAACCGAACATTTCCCCCGCACTGGCCCGGTTGGCCTCGCGCCGCGACACCGGCAGGCGGTGGACGGCGACTCCGTGGTCGTCGCAGATCCCCCGCTGCTCGCCCCAGGCGGAGGTAAGTACGGCGGTCGGATGCCCCAACCGATGCAGGGCCCGGGACAGGAACATGGTGGCATTACCCGCGCCGCCTCCGAGTGGCGGATATTCGTAGTTGATCAGGAGTAGGTTCACTGCGCGACGCCGCCGAACTTCCAGGAGTTTCCGTTGCGGAAAATGACGTACGTGCTGCCGGGCTTTACCCGCGGATGCTCGCGCAGCCACCCTTCGATCGTGGCGCGGTCGAGGTAGACGGTGCTCGGGGTGACGAGCTGGTCGAAGGCCACATGGCGGAAAAACGCAAAGTCGCGCTCCGCGATCCAGAGACTGTAATCGAATAGCGGCAGGCGGCGCAGCCAGGTCCACCGGCGAAAACGCCGCAGCAGTTTTGCGTAGCAGAAGTACGGCACGCTGAGAGGCGTCGCCACGGCGTACTTGGTGAACCACCAGGGAAGATGGGAAACCACGCGCCGGATCGGATCCACCACCCACAGGATGACGCCATTGCCTTCACGGGCGTAAACCCAGCAGTGAAAGCGGCCGCCGGCGCGCGTGTTGGCCAGGACCGACTCGAAGCCGATGCGTGGCTGCTGGAGGTGGTGCAGCACGCCGATGCTGTAGACGAGATCGCGTGGCGCGCCGCGATAGCTGGTGAGGTCGCCTTGGTTTACCACCCAGCGGGGATTGTCTTGGGCGGACATGTTTCGCCGGGCCGACAACACCGAGGCGCCGAGGTCGATACCCTCGAGCTGGGCGGGCTGCCAGCGGGCCATGTGGAAAAGCAGACTGCCGTTGCCGCAGCCCAGCTCGAGCACGGTGCGCCCTTCCGCATCCGCGCGCGTCAGCGGCGCGAACCAGTCCTCGAATTGCTCGTGCGTGTAAACCGAGCCCGCGGGCAGGTTGTTCCAAGAGGTCGCGAACGCATCGGCGGTTTTGAGATCGTCAGCCATGAGAGAAGGGGAGTGGGCCGGAGCGGGCCCAAGCCTCGAGAATCCAGGTATTCCAAAGAAACGCGCGCTCATCCGTCCGGCCTGCCCGGTGGGCAGCAAGGCGGGAATCGAGGAAGCGCGGATCCAGGTCCGGCAGCCGGCCGGCGGAAGGGAAGGTGAGCCGCCCTTGCTGAAACCAGGCGCCGATCGGCACGCCGAAACCTTTCTTGGGACGGTAGAGGATGTCCGCGGGCAGGACGGGCTCGAGCGCCTTCTTGAGGAGGTACTTGGTCTGGCCCTGGCGGTACTTCCAGGTCGAAGGGATGCGCCGGACGAAATTCACAAAGTCGTAGTCGAGAAACGGCGCGCGCGCTTCGAGGCCGTGCATCATGGTGGCGCGGTCGACTTTCGTCAGGATGTCGTCCTGCAGGTAGAGCTTGGTGTAGAACTGCAGGGTGCGGTCGATCACGTCGGTCTGTGCACAGCCTTCCCAGGCGGCGATCGCCTCGGAGAAGATGTCCTCGAGGTCAGCCGGTTCCTGGAAGAGCTCCGCGAGTTCCTCGGCCCCGAGCGGTGCCATCCACACGGGCAACCAAAGTTTCGCGGGCTGGGACAGGCCGCGCAGCGTGCGCTTGAGCTTGAAATCGAAGCTCATGTTGCGGTGCGAGACGGGCAGGCGCGCGGCGAGGAGCCGGATCGCCTGGTGGACAGGGCGCGGCACGAGCTTCGTGTAGAGTTCGGCTTTGCGGAGCGCGACGAAGGGATCGTAGCCGGCGAAGAGTTCATCGCCGGCGTCGCCGCCGAGCGCGACCTTGACGTGTCGGCGGGTGAACTCGCTCAGCAGATAGGTCGGGAGCAGGGAGCTGTCGCCCATCGGCTCGTCCAACTGGGCGGCGATTTTGGGCAGGAGCGCGTGCGCCTTGGCGATCGAGAGGATCTCGACGTGGTGATCGGTCTTGAACAGCTCGGCGACCCGTCGCGCGTGGGCGGACTCGTCGAAGCTCGCCTCTTCAAACCCGATGCTGAAGGTCTGCAGGCGGCCGGCCGGCACGTGGCGGGAGGCGAACGCCGTCACCGCGGAGGAATCGATGCCGCCGCTCAGAAAAACGCCGACCGGCACATCCGCGACCAGGCGGCGTTGCACCGCGGTGTCGAGCCGCGCCCGCAATTCCTCGCCCCAGGCGCGCTCGGGGTCGGCCGGAATCTCGCGGCCCGCGTAGGGCTCGAGCACGAAGTCCCAGTATTGCTCGACGCGCACAGCGAGCGTCGTGGTGTCCAGCCAAAGCGAATGTCCGCCAGGCAGCTTGAAGACATTTTCCAGGATCGTGTGCGGCGCGGGGATGTAGCCGTAGCCGAAGTATTTTTTCAGCGCCCGCCGCGAGAGCCCGGAACGGACGGCGGGATGAAGTCGGACGGCGGAAAGCTCCGAAGCGAACACGAACGCGCCGTGCTGCACCGTGTAGTAAAACGGCTTTTTCCCGAAGCGGTCGCGGCTGGCGAACAGTTTGCGGTTCGGTCGATCGTAGATCGCGAAGGCCCACATGCCGTTGAGCCGGTGGGGCAGTTCGGCGCCCCATTCGCGGAAGCCCTCCAGGAGGACCTCCGTGTCCGAGTGATCGGTGACGAACCGGTGCCCGCGGGCGACCAGCTCGGCGCGCAGCTCGGCGAAGTTGTAGATCTCGCCGTTGAAGACGATGACGTGGCTCCCGTCGGCGCTCACCCTCGGTTGCGCACCGCCGGCGAGATCGAGG
>CALFNJ010000525.1 GCA_937902865.1 uncultured Opitutaceae bacterium | reverse complement strand
CGCGCAGCTCGACCGTCTCGGCGGCCTCGACGTGGCCGGTGATCTCAACGTAGTCGGCGAGGAGCTTTTCCTCGACGACGGCGACGGTGACCTTCGGCGCGGCGGCAGCGGCGGCGGGCTTGGGCGTCTCCGCGGCGGTCGCTCGGGTGAGCGACCAGGCGGCAATGCCACCCGCGAGCAGGACGCCGGCGGCGAACACGCCGGCGCGACGGGAATTGAAGGGAACGGAAGCGGACTGAGCTGGCTTGGTCATGGCGAAATTGTGCTGGCGTAACAGTGGATGCGAAAAAGGAGCGGTATAGTTGACTGTTTATCTAGTATTCTGGCGTAAAAAAAGGCGCACAGAACGTGCGCGAAAAAGGGAAACGGGCAGATGGGTCAGGCGGTGACGGTGGCAGCGGCGACGGCGGCGAGTTTGGCAGCGTCCGGCTGAACCGGATTGAGCAATTCGAGTCCCATGGCCGCCAGACCGCGCGTGACCTCGGGATCGTTCATGATCCGCGCCTGGGAAACCATGCCCTCGATCAGGCCGGCGAGCACGAGAGCCTTCTGGGCGGGATCGCAGGGAGCGATGACTCCGGCGGCGACCGCGTCGCGAATGGCGGACTCATAGTAGCGGCGCTTGCGGGCGAGCAGCTCGCGAATCTTGGCGCAGACATCGATCTCCTGCGTGCTCACCTCGGAGCCGACGGAGCAGACCGGACAGCCGAGCACCTTGCCGGTCTTCTGCTTCATCGCCGACTGACGGTGATAGACGGCCTCCAAGTGACTCGCGATGCGGACGAGAGGATCGGCGGAAGGCGAAAAGCAGCGATCGAGCGTCGGCTTCCAGTCGTGCTCCCACATCTTCTCGAGAGCGGCGACGGCCAGTTCGGCCTTGGACTGAAAGAAGTAATAGAAACTGCCCTTTTTCACATCCGCTCGCTTGCAGATGTCGTCGATGGTGACCGCACCGTAGCTCTCCTCCCAAATGAGGCCCAAAGCGGCATCTTTCAGCCGTTCGTTCGCGTCAGAGGTGCGTCCCATGGCTCCAAGAAATAGTTGACTGTTTGTCTAGTGCAAGCGCTTTTTTTCAGAAACTTCAAAATATCTCCCGAAAGACTCCCGCCGCCTCCGACGTTTTCGTAGGGCGGGTCTCAGACCCGCCCTACTCCGTTCCGATGGCTGCAGATGGGATGGAATTCAGAAGCCAGGAAGCTGTGAGAGGAGGGACTCTTGGTTTATGAAACCCTTCAGATCTCGCTCGGAGCTTCCTCGGTTTTCCTCCGGTGGAAAATTTCCAAACCGATTTTAACCGGAGAAAGACCGGGGACGGAAGAGCTGGGAATAAACGATCGGCCTCTTTCCTCGAAGCCGCTCGTTTCATGGTTTCCTGGCTTCTGAATTCACCCGGATCGCCTCCGGCGATTGTCCCTACTCTTTTCTCCCCCAGCGTTCGGCAAGGATGCCGCAGATCACGAGCTGCAGCGGATGGTAGATCATGATCGGCAGCAGGATCAGGCCGAGCCCCGGTTGTCCGGCGAACATCAACTTCGCCATCGGCACACCCGAGGCCAGGGTCTTCTTCGAACCGCAGAACATCGCGGCAATGCGATCCTCCCGCGGAAAATGCAGCGCCCGGGCCGAGGCGTTCATCGTAAGCATCGCCAGCGTGAACAGGCCGATTGCAGATCCGGTCACGATGGCGATCACCCCTGCTCCGTTGCCGCTCCAGACGCCGGTGCGGAACGAGTCGCAGAATGAAGTATAGACCAGGAGCAGGATCGTGCCGCGGTCGGCGAGGTTGATCAGCCGCTTGTGCCGGCCGGCCCAGGCCCCGAGCAGCGGACGACACGCCTGGCCAACGAAGAGCGGCAGCACGAGCCAGCGCAGGAGATAGACGATCACCGGTCCCAGCGCGGGCGCCTGGCCTGAGGTCTTCAGCACGAAGGCCATCCAGAGCGGCGTCAGCACCACGCCCAGCAGGCTCGACAGCGTGGCGTTGAACACGGCGCCGGCGACGTTGCCGCGCGCGGCGGCGGTCATGGCCACGGACGATGAGACCGTCGACGGCAGCGCGCAGAGATAGAACAGCCCCGTCCTGAGCTCCGGCGAGATGCGCTCACCCAGCGCCGTTGTCAGCACGAAGCCGAGCAGCGGGAACAGCAGGAACGTGCTGGACTGGACCAGCAGGTGCAGGCGCCAGTTGAGCGCCCCACCCTTCAGCGCGGCGAACGACAGCGCGACGCCGTGCAGGAAGAAGATCAGCGCAATGCCTGCCTTGGTGAGCAGTTCCGGATGCATCCAACCGCCTGCCGCGCCCGGCGCCGGAAACGCCCACGCCAGGCCCGTGGCGGCGATCATGCCGAGGAGGAACCAGTCGGGCTTGAATTTCATGCCGAACTGGGCTCTTTCCGTCCGCCGAATTTTCCCCGCCAGCGTCCGGCCAGCGCCACGAGGTCTTCCCGGCCTTCGATGCGCAGGAACCAGAGCGCTCCGCCGTAAGCGAGAACGCCGACCGGGATCAGGACGAACACCGCGAGCAGGTCAGACGCCTGCATCTGCACCCGGAAAAGATGAATCACCGCGTCCTGTCCGCGCACGACCTGCCAGCCGCCCCAGACGAGCGCCCCCATGGCGGCCGCGCCGGCGAGCACCTTGCCGAGGCTGGGCACGAGCGGGGCGAGCGTCATTTCGGGCAACCGACGGAGCAGCGCGCGCTGTAACAGCACCATCTGGACGATGATCGCCGTCGTGCTCGCGAGCACGAGTCCCGGAGCTCCCAGCCACTCCCGCAGGAGCAGGCTCAGGACCACGTTCACCACGAAATCCACCGTCGCCACCCTCACCGGCGTCGCCGTGTCCTTCAGCGCGTAGAACGCGCGCACCGTCAGGTTCACGACGGAGAAAAACGGCATGCCGATCGCGAAGAGCGTCAGCAGCATCGACATGTCATGCGCGGCTTCCGGCGTGAAATTGCCGTGACGATAGAGCAGGCGCACGATCGGCTGGCTCAGCACCGCGAGTCCGACCGCCGCCGGCACGTTGATGACCAAGATAAGACGCATGCCCTTGCGGTAATCCGCCGCCATCTCGCCGAACTTGCGGCCGACGGCGTGCTGCGCGATCAGCGGATAAACGACCGTCGAGACCGCGATCGCAAAGACGCCGATCGGGAGCTCCATCAGCCGGTTGGCGTAGAACAAGGTCGTCGCCGCGGAAACCGGCAGCGAGAACGCCAGCAGGCGCGAGACGAGGATGTTGACTTGATAGATGCCGGTGCCGAAGAGGCCGGGCGCCATGAGACGGAGAATCTCGCTGACCTGCGCCGAGGGCGCGAAGTCGAGGCGCGGCCGCCAGCCCATGCGGATCAGGACCGCGGCCGGCACGGCCATCTGCATGAATCCCCCGAGCAGCACGCCCACGCAGAGCCAGTGCATCTCCCCCAGCGGCGTGGAGGCAAAATGGAGCCCGGCGCCCGCGAGCGAACCGATCATCGCGAGGTTGAGCCAGATCGGCGACAGCGCCGGCTCGAGGAAGTGACCGAGCACGTTGAGCGTGGCGTTGAAGGCCGCGGCCACGCAGACGAACGCCAGGTACGGGAAAAGGAGCATCGTCAGGTCGGCGAGGAGATCCCACTTGTCCTGCGACTCGAAGAAGAAGCGCAGGACCGGACCCGCGGCATCCGCGTGCTCCGCCCAACCCCGCAGCGGACCGAACCGGCTGAGAGCGAACATCGCCACCACGACCAGGCCGAGCGTCACGGCCCCGAGCCGGCTGACGACCTTGCTCACCAAGTCAAAGGCGCCCGGCCGGCCCCGCTCGTGCAACTCCTGTTGAATCAGCGGCACGAACGCGGAGGTGAGCGATCCCTCGCCGAGCCGAC
>CALFNJ010000524.1 GCA_937902865.1 uncultured Opitutaceae bacterium | reverse complement strand
CCACGCGGGAGAAATAATGCTGATAATCAGCGATGTGCTCGGCGCGCAGTTCACTGAACGGCCGGACGCTTGCGCTGACAAGATCGGCTTCCGCAGCTGCGCGCGCGTCGGCCAGATGTCGCCCCGCGAAGGTCTTGATGTCGGTCGCGGCGGTGACGAACAAAAGAACCTCGTCAGCATTGCGCACCTGCGCGGCGCCACCGACGGTCGCGATCGTTCCGCCGTGGGGCACGATTTTCAGGCGCGCGGCGTAATGGACGCCGGTGCCGCCTTCGCGACCGTCATTGAGCTGGCCCGTCATGAGCAAGCCGTCGCGTCCCGCGGTTTCGACGGCGACGCGTTCGGGACGACTCAGCCGGGCGTCGAAGGAAATCGTTCCCGGACGACTGGCGGTGAGGCGGATCACAACGGCTTCGGCTGGAGCGCTGACGAACGCCTCGCGGGTGAAGCGCACACCATTTTGTTGGTAGGTTACGCGCCCGATGGCTTCCGCGAGATCGAGTTCGCGACGGTAATGAGTGACGGGTGCAGAAACCGAATCGCCGGTGAAAGTAAGTCGCAGATCACCGAGCGTCTGGTAACAGCCGAAGGGCACATTGGCCCCGGTGCCAAAACCAGAGCCTGCGCCGGCACAGGTGAAATTTGCATTCACGAGTGCCTCGGCCTCGTGATTTTTTCCCGCCAGCAGAAGACGGCGGATTTCCGGCAGCGCCTTGTGCGCGTCGGGCCGGTCGGCGTCCTGAGGGGAGCCGGACCACATGCCGCTTTCATTGAGGACGATTCGGGTTTCGGCGACGCCGCCGTAAAGCGAAGCTCCGAGCCGGCCGTTGCCGAGCGGCGTCGATTCGAAGAGATGCTGCGCGGGCGCGTCGAGCCAGACGTAACGCGATTCATCGCGCGGCGCGGCGGGGGCGGTTGCGAATGCGAGGAGAAACAGAAATGAGGCCCGGAGGGGTATGAGCATGACAAAAAATTATTTCAGGAGGTAGCGGTGTGAGCAGCGAGGATTAGTCCGGAATGGGCAAGCGGAGTGGCCCACGAAACCCACGAATGACACGAAAAAAAGAAGTTCAGAGAAGACCAGCCCGATTTCTACTCCCGGGGGTTAAGTGCCCCGAAATTTTTAGTCGATAGTGAGCGGAGCCGACCGGCTCCGGCTTGTTTAAAAGATTCCACGGCGAGGTCGCCGTGCCTCCAGATCGAATGACTGGAGAGCGGGCGACCCCGCCCGCGGGTGGTTTGATCAAATGCCCCGGAGCTTGCTCCGGGGTTCTTTGCTTCACCAAACTATGAGCTGGGATGGGACTGTAATTGCAGCGCGTCCTTCTGGGTTTCGTGTTATTCGTGTTTTTCGCGGGCGATTCTTCTGCGTCGATCGGGATTAATGAGAAGTGGGGTCTGTTTGATGTCAGGACTAAACCTCGGCCTGCCAAATCCTGCACTGCTATTCATCGTGAATGAGGTCGGCTTTCTCGAGTGTCAATGAGGGCGGCCTTAGCTCGCGAGACGTCGCGAGGGCGATGACGCGCCCCTCGTTGCCGACGGCGCAGTAGAAATGATAGACGACGCCATCCTGTTTCAGCAGCCAGGGCTTGTGGGCGAATTGTTTGTCGTACGGCTCACTCGGCTCGATGAGGTGCGGGCCGTCCCATTTCGTCCAGTGGACCAAATCGTAGGAGCACGCGAAGGTGTCGAAGGCGTCTGGTTGCCAGAACGCGCCGAAATAAAACATCACCCAGAGATCGCCGATGCGTGCGAGTTGCGGGTCGCCGCTGATGGCCCACGGCGAAGTGCCGATGTTCGACACGACGGGGCCGGGCCCGAATCGCCGCCAGTTACGCAGGTCGTCGGAGATCGCGATGCCGATGCTTTCCTGGCCGTAGGGTTGCGACTTGCCGTTGTAGAACATCACGAACGGCGCGCCCAATGTTTGCTGCGCATCGCGAATGATTGAGGTTTTGTAAAGCGTCACCCGCTCGAAATCGCGCACGTCGGACTGCGCCGGCGAGAGAACGGGATTTTCCGGGAGGCGGCTCCATTCCCGCGCGACCGACGGATCATCCGTGTGCGCGATGCCGGTCGCGAGAGGATCCGGCTCGTAACCCTGTCGAGAGCCGCCGAGGTAGGACATCCAGTAATGCCCATCGTAGGTGCCGAGTTCGTGCGTGGCCCCGTCCCAGCGCGTATCGTAGAGCGCGGGACCTCCATCGGCCTGCCACGCGTCCCAGCCGGCAGGACGAAAGGAAAGCACGCGACCCAATTTTTCCCAGTGCAGCAGATCGTCGCTGCGCGCGAGGCAGGTCTGGTAGCCGACCCTGTCCTTGTTCGCCACGTACAGCATGTACCAGTGTCCTTGGTGGCGGAAGACGTTCGGACAATCGACGAGCTCGCCGGTCTCGCCCTTGAGAATTACCCCGTACTTGAACGGGGTCTTCACCTCTTCGTAAACGCGCCGCATCGCGTCGGCGGATACGATTTTTGGTTTCGCGGTGGGGAACGGCACGACCGGTGGCCGTTCGGCGGCAAACAGGCTCGTGGCGAGGACGAGGCCGGGAAGAATAAACCGGAGGCGAGGGATCATGAAGCGAGGCATCAGGCCGGCTCGAGGGCGACGGGATTGGTGAGAGCGCCGATCTTTTCGAGCTCGATAGTGACCGAGTCGCCGGCGCGCAGCCAGCGGGGCGAAGGCTTGGCCGCCATGCCGACGCCTTGCGGGGTGCCGGTGAGAATGACGGTG
>CALFNJ010000523.1 GCA_937902865.1 uncultured Opitutaceae bacterium | reverse complement strand
CGCCTAACGCGGCATTTCCGGCCAACGCTGCAAAAACGCCAGCTGCGCCTCGCGATCCGGCAGTCCTTCCGCTCGCACTGGATCGTTGAGGAAACGCTGAGGATAACCGGGTTCGAGCGACTGCACCGTCACGGCTCGTTCGTTCAAGTCAAACACTGCCCTCCACGCCCCACAGCCGATCACAAACGAAGCCGTTCCACGCCGGCTCGTGATTCGCCGTGTCCGATGGGGGGTCGGATCACGGGCGAGCAACTCCACCAAGCGCGGTCGAAAGTCGATTCGCCATTCCTGCTGCAACCACGCCGCTTGGTTTTCAGCGAGCGTGGCGAACACCACGTGATATTCGGCCGGCGTTTCCATCGCCACATCGACTTCATCAATCCATCCCGCCTTTGCGGCCGGGAATGCGTCGTAAGCGGGAATATAAGGCTTGATATCGAAGACCGGAGTTCCTTCCACCAGATCGCAAGCGCCCAGAATCAACTTTCTTCCCTTGATCTCGATCAACTGGACCGGCGTCAGTCCCAGTGGATTTGGCCGGTGTGGCGATCGCGTCGCAAACACCCCGCGCCGTTTCGCCGGTCCGCGCGGCGGCATGACGTGCGGCCGCCAGCCTTCGTTGCGGTGAAACCACCACACCAGCCACACCCGCGAAAACCCCGCCAGATCATGCAGCGCCTGCTCAAAATTATTGCCGGGCTCCAGCTCGAGCACATTGCGTTCCGGCTCATCGTCGAGCGGCTGATGCCGCGCCTGAAATTTCACCCGTTTCCCGGTGCGAATAAATCCAATCGGTCGAATGACGAGTTCGGAGGACAAGCCGCCAGAAAGAACCGTGCTCCACTCAAGGTCAAACCGTCGCGAGGGATTTTACAGGCCTCGGGGCGGGACCAAGCTCATGCAGCGGACGATGGCACTGTCTCAACTTTCAGGAATTTCATGCGTCGCTTGCCGACATGCGGCGGCTGGGCGGCGCGCTCCTCGGGCGTGCGATAAGGCCGCCGCCGGTATCCCGGACGCGTCGGATCCGCGGCGCATTTGAGCTGAAAGTCCTGCATGCGCTGGAAAACGCCCAACAGCTGCGTCGGATTCTCATAACGATCCAGACGGGAACGTTCCAATGCCGTCAGCAATTCATGCACCGCTTCCAGCGTCGACAGACACCCTTCCTGAGGCTGTTGCTTGATCACATAACGGCTCGGGGCCGACGGCGTGAACATGATGCGCGGCAGTCGCTGCAGACTCGGGCTCAATCGCAGAATCTTGCGGGCACCGCCCCAAGTCGCGTCGATCAGAAAAACCACGAGCCGCCGCCCTCCGAGATCGGCCAGCGTCAAATCGCCTTTGGAAAGATTGCGCGCCTCGCGCCCCGGGTAAAGTAACACCGGATAGTTCTGCGAATCATTGATGAGCGCCTGCACCAATTCGTTTTTATCAAAGCCTTCGCCCATCCGCAACTCGCTGTTTGGCAAGCACAGATGCGTGAGCCGACCGGTGCCCGCTTTCTCCTGCTTGAATTCCTTCGGACTCATCAGGAAAACGAAGCGCGTGCGCGTCTCCATCGGATGCAACGTCGGACACCAGCACAGCGGCTGCGGCCAGAAACATTTGTAACACATTACGCGACTCATAGGAGAACTGTTGCAAACCAATGCAGAGCCCAACAACGAAAGGCAAGACTACCGCTAACCGGAATATTTCATTGAGCCACGGCGACCTCGCCGTGGTTCGCTCGCCAACCGCAGCGGGGTCGCTGCGGCTCCAGCAAACAGAGTGTCGTCCTTGTCATTCTGAGTGTGAAATAGGCGGGCCAATGCGTTTCGCCATGATCTGTCCGTAGGTTGCGAGCTCGCCTCGCAACGTAGCGCGGCAAGCGCGCTACCTACACCCGGAACCACCGGGCACACCGGTTTCGAATTCATCGTCTGCGATCAGCAGACGCCCAAACCAACTCCGGAGCCGATCAGGCGGAGGGGATCTTCAAAGTTTTTGCCCATTGGCAAAACTCATTAGTGGTTGCCCACGTCCGAAAGCTCGTCGTCCGGTTTGCCTCATCCGTTTCAGCGCTCACACGAATTGACTCCCCATCAACCTGCCTCGTGTTCACCCTCCACTTCACATGGCACTCATCGGCAAACGCAACCTGCTCTCGATCGTCCGCGGCGCTCCGCCGGGATTTTATCTGGACGGTGGCACGCATGGCGAAATTCTCCTGCCCGGAAAATTCATTCCGGCTGGTGCGACTCCGGGCGGCAAAATCGACGTGTTCGTTTACCGCGATTCCGAGGATCGCATGGTCGCCACCACGCAAAAACCGCTGGTGATGCTCGGCCAGTTTGGTGCGTTGAAAGTGGTGGGCGGCGACCGCCGGATCGGCGCCTTTCTCGACTGGGGACTCGACAAGGATCTGCTCCTGCCGATGCGCGAAATGAACGGACCGGTTAGTCCCGGCGACAAAGTGCTGATTCAAGTGGCACTCGACGAACGTTCCGACCGGCTGATCGCCAGCGCGCGGCTCAACAAGCGTCTCGAATTGACACCCATCGACCTGTATCAGACGGGCGACGCCGCGAAGCTAATGGTGATGAGCGAGAGCCCACTCGGTTATAACATGATCGTGAATGATCGCCATCGCGGCCTCCTTTATCACAGCGACCTGCGTGACCCCCTGGAAATTGGCGAGATCGTGGAAGGCTACATCCGCAGCGTGCGCCCGGATGGTAAGCTCGATCTCGCTCCGGGACGCACCGGATTTCGCCGCATCGCGTCCGTCGCCGAAGTCGTGATGGAAGAACTCCACGCCCG
>CALFNJ010000522.1 GCA_937902865.1 uncultured Opitutaceae bacterium | reverse complement strand
CAGTTGAAGACCTTGATCGCCGAGGGCACCGCCACGAGGAAGCTCAACAGCGAGAACACCAGCCCGGCGTAAACCGACTGGCTGCTCACGAACATGTGATGGCCCCAGACGAGAAAACCGAGGCCCGCGATCGCGAGGCTCGCGATCGCCACCACCCGATAGCCGAAGATGCGCTTGCGCGAAAAACAGGGGATGACCTCGCTGATCACGCCCATGCCCGGCAGGATCATGATGTACACCGCCGGGTGCGAATAGAACCAGAACAGGTGCTGGAACAGCAGCGGATCGCCTCCGAGCCGGGGGTCGAACACACCGACGCCGAGAAAGCGTTCCAGCCCGATCAGCAGCAGCGTGATCGCGAGCACCGGCGTCGCCAGCACCAGGATCAGGCTCGTCGCATACAGCGACCACACGAACAGCGGCAGCCGGAACCAGGTCAGCCCGGGCGCGCGCAGCTGGTGGATCGTGACGATGAAGTTCAGCCCGGTCGCGATCGACGAGAAGCCCGCGATGAAAACCCCCGCCGCCATGGCCATCACGTGGCCGTTCGCATAGGTGCTGCTGTACGGCGTGTAGAACGTCCAGCCCGTGTCGACCCCGCCCCAGACGATCGCGTACAGCACCAGCAGTCCGCCCGCCATGAACAGATACCAGCTCGCCAGATTGCGCCGGGGAAAGGCGACGTCCCGCGCCCCGATCATCAGCGGCAGGATGAAATTTCCCAAGACATTCGGGATCGAGGGAATCAGAAAAAACCAGACCATCAGCACGCCGTGCAGCGTGAAGAGGCGGTTGTAGATGTCCGAGACCACCAGGTCGCCCTGCGGCGTCAGCAGTTCGATCCGCATCAGCGCCGCCGCCACCGCCGCGATCGTGAAGAACACCGTGATCGAAACCAGGTACAGCAGCCCGATGCGCTTGTGGTCGCGCGTGAGCAGCCAGGAGCGCAGCGAGAAGTCCCGGCTGAAATAGCTGACGCCTTTCGTCACCGGCACGACCGATGGACTGAATGCCGCAGTGCTCATAGAGGGGTTCCTGCCGAAACCCGCTCGGGAGCCGACGAGGCGGGCGATGACGACGGCGGCGGTGGTGGTGTCTGCGTCCCGAGCGCTTGGATGTACGCAACGAGATCGAGCAGATCTCCCTCGGGAACGATCCCTGTGTAAGAAGGCATCAGCGCGGCGTAACCGGCGGCGACGTGCTGGGTCGGCAGGAGGATCGAGTCGCGCAGATAGGTTTCGTCCGCGACCAGGAATTTCCCGCCTTCGACCGGCACCGGCCGCCCGAATATTCCCTCGAGCCGCGGCGCCCGCACCGCCGAATTACCCACGTGGCAGCCGCTGCAGCCGTAGCGCACAAAGAGCGCCTGGCCGCGCCGCGCCGCCTCCGAGTTCGAGGAGCTGCGCGAAAGCCAGTGGGTGTACTCCTCCGGCGTCTGCACCTCGACGTCCCCGATCATCGCCGAGTGCTCGGTGCCGCAGTACTGGTCGCAATAGATCGGATAGCGCCCGGGCTGCACCGCTTCGAACCACGCCGTGACCGTCTTCCCCGGCGGCACGTCCTGTTTCACGCGAAACGCGGGCACCGAAAAACTGTGGATCACATCTTCCGAGGTCATACGCAGAAGGATCGGCTGGTTCACCGGCACGTGGAGTTCGTCCAGCTCCCGCGGCCCTTCCGGATGGCGCGCCTCCCACATCCACTGCCGGCCGATCACCGCGATCGTCGCCGCGCCGGACGGGGGCGACATCATGCGCAGATAAACCCGCGCGCCCCAGAAAAAGAATCCGATGAAAATCGCCGTCGTCGCCAGGATCCAGGTGGTCTCGAACTTCCACGCCGCGATCCGCAGCGGCGGCCGTGGCGCAGCGGAGCCTTCGCGGTAACGCACGAGAAAAACCGCCGCCGCCCCGCCCAGCGCGAGCATCACGAGCAGACAGGTCAGCAGCAGCGCGAGAAAGACCGCGTCGAACGCCGGCGACACCCGGCTCGCGCTCGGCAGCAGGCCGTCGATCATCGCCAGCGGAAATCCGGCGGGCGCGTTCATCCGCGTTCCTTCCGCACGCCACTCCGCGCGCGCCGCTCCTGCCACAACATGCGGCCGACCCCTAGCCCGAGTGCCAGGACCGTGCCCGTCACACCGCAGGCGAGTCCGAGCCAGCTGATCCGGCCGTACCGTCCGCCGATGCCGTCACCGCGAAAACAGGCCAGCGCGAAATCCGCCACCTTCTCCCCCAGCCCGTTTCTCCGCGCCTTGGACAACGCATCGGCAATGCGTGCCGGCGCGAAATCCACCCCGAGGAAATAGGTCGACACCTTTCCCTCCGGCGTCGCCACGAGAAATCCCGTGGGATGCACGTACTGCCGCAGGCGCTCGTCGTAGCGGAAATGAAAGCCCACCGTCTCCGCGACCTGTGCGATCGCCGCCCGATCTCCCGTGAGGTAATGCCATCCCGCCGCCGCCGTCTCCCGGCCGTACTGGCCCAGCGCTTCCGCCCGGTTCGCCGCCGCTTCCGCCGGAGTTTCCGCCGGATCGATGCTGAGCATGATGACATCGTAGTCCTGGCCCGCGCTCGGCCCGAGCTGCCGCAGGGCCGTGACCATCCCGTTGGACGTGACCGAACAGAGCTGCGCGCAACCCGCATAGCCCAGCCACAGCACCACCGGTTTCTTGTGATGAAACCACGCGTCGAGCGGACGCACCTTTCCGTCCGTGTCGCGGAAGGAAAGCGTCAGCGGCAAATCCGCTCCGATCCGCTGCTCGAACGACACCGCCGGCTCCGCGCCCCACGCCCTGAGCGCCAGCAGGAGTCCGATCAGAAAATGAAGTCCGGTACGTTTCATGTCATTTGGGCGAAGGGCGTTGGGCCGATTCCCGCACCGAAAGTTCCATCGCCCGCTCGATCGGGATGCGAACCCAGCCACCGGCCCGATCCACCCAGGCGTAATTCTCCAGGTGATCCTGCACCGCCGCCGTCTGTGCGCGCCAATCCCGCTCGATGTCCGTCTCCACCGCCGGCCCGTGTTGGAACGAAGACTCCAGCCCCGCCATTGCGCGGCGCCCTTCCCACCCTCCGTAAAGTCCGGCCGAAACCAGCAGACACACCGCAATCCCCGCGAAAAACAGCGCAATGCCGACCAGCGTCCCCCGCATCCGCACGTCCCGCTGCTCATAGTAGAGCGGGTCTCCGACCCGCTTTTCTCCCGCGATCGATTTGGAATCCGGATTCATGGCTGAGGTGGAACGCGTTGACCCCAACGCGTTGTTCCGCTCCGTCCCTCTCTCACGTCCGCAGCGCCCTTCAGCGCGTTGGGGTCAACGCGCTCCACCTCGCTCAGCTCACGTCCGCGCTCGGCCAAAACCAAATACCGCGCTCCCGCGATTCCGCCCAAACCCACCGTCAGCAACAGCCCCAGCCATGGCGTCACCATTGGAGCCTCCGGGAACGCCGGCAAAATAATCCACGCCGTGTGCAGAAACTGGGCGACCAACAACACCAGCGCGACCGCGACCAGCGCCCGACGATTCTGCTTCGCCCGCCGCGAGAGCAGCACGACCAGCGGCGCCGCAAAATCCAGAACCAGCAGCAGCGCCGGCACGAAGCGCCAGGGTCCGAGCAGGCGCCGCGAGAACCAGCTCGTTTCCGCCGGCAGGTTGCCCGACCAGATGATGAGAAACTCCGCGAAGGCCACGTAGCACCACATCATCGCCCCCGTGAACAGCAGCGTCCCCCAGTCGATGCCCAGGCGGCGGCCCGGACTGCCGAGCTCGCGCGCCGGCTCCGCTCCCGCCGCCACTCCGGCGATCACCGCCACTGCGAGTCCCGCGACCGCCTGCCCCAGGAGCCAGACCAGCGGAAAGGCCGTGGAGGGCCAGTGCGGATCCAGCGTCGAGAGCCAGTCGCTCACGAGCAGATGGGTCATGAAGAGCACGCCGATCAGACCCGCAGGCCCAAGCGATCCTCCGCTGCGTCGCCGGGCGGCTCGCCGCG
>CALFNJ010000521.1 GCA_937902865.1 uncultured Opitutaceae bacterium | reverse complement strand
GCGTGAGCATCTCGCGGGCGATGGCGATGCCCTCGTTGCGGCCGCTCTCGCCCGTTGCCGCTATATCGTCGTGCTCGGCGGGGGACATGGGGACGAGGATTTCCTCCCGGCCAACAGCAAGCTCAGCACGTCCGCGCTTGGCGGCCTCACCGAGGGAGTGCGGTTGCTTCGCCTCGTGCCGGACGCGCGGCTGATCGTGACCGGTCCGGCCGAAGGCGATCGTCCCTCCCATGCCGCGATCCTCGCCCAGGCGGCTGTCGCCCTCGGCGCTCCCGCCGATCGGATCGTGAAGCTCGAACAGGTCCACGACACCGAGGACGAATCCCACGCCGTGCGCTCCCTGATCGGCGATGCCCCCGTGGCGCTCGTCACCTCCGCGTGGCACCTCCCGCGCGCCGCCGCACTGTTCCGCCAGGCCGGCGTCGACGCGCTGCCCTGCCCGGCCGACTTCCTCGCCAAGCCCGATGGCCGCTGGCACGTTGACGCGTTGCTCTGCGAGCCCGATTCCCTTTCCCGGAGCACCTACGCCATCCACGAATACATCGGCCGTCTCTGGATCTGGCTTCGGGGCAAAGCGTAAGCGGAAGATCGCCGGATTTTCGGATTCCCGGAAGGTCTCGCGCAGAGGCGCAGAAACGCAGAGGTCGGACGCAGCCGAAGTCGAGCGGACTGCCGTGTTGCATCGTACTCTTCGCGGCTTGGTGGATCTCGGATCGAGCCTGTTCAGTCGGATCGAAATCCAAAATCGAGAATCCAAAATCGAAAATGGGCTCGTTCCGTTCCTGATTTCCTGAGTTCCAGATAAAATCCAAACCTCCTCCCTCCTCCCGGCTGAGAGCGGAATTCGGATTTTCGGAAAATTTGTTTCACAAATGTTACAGGCGCCGCTACTCAGGCGGGCGCATGTTTTCCCTGAAAAAACTGTTCGGCAAGGAGGAGAAGTTCTACGACCTGCTCGAGGCGAGCGCGGAGGAGGCCAAGGTAAGCATCACGTTGCTGTCCCGCTTCATCCAGACGCGCGGCCTGGTCAGCGTCCCGGCCAATCTGGACGAATTCATCCAGAGCCGGCGCAAGGACAAGCGCATCACCCAGCAGATCACGGAGGAGCTCAGCCGCACGTTCGTCACCCCGCTCGAACGCGAGGATATCGAGGCGCTGTCCTTCGCCCTCTACCGCATTCCCAAGACCGTCGAAAAGATCGTCGAACGCCTTTCCATCTACCCCGGCCGCACGCCGCAGGAGGGTTTCCAGCGCCAGGCGCAGCTCCTCGAGCAGGCCGCCGGCGAGGTGGTCTTCATGATCAAGCAGCTCCGCGGCGGCACGCACATGGAGCGCATCCGCGAGGCCCAGGAGCGGCTGCAGTTCGCCGAGGGCGAGGCCGACAAGGTCATGCTCGGGCTGATCCGCGAGCTCTACCACGGCCCTTACGACGCCAAGGATCTCGTCATCCTCCAGGATCTCTACGAGCTCGTCGAAAAGGCGATCGATCGCTGCCGCGATGCCGGCAACGTGGTCGTCCAAGTCGTGCTGAAGTATTCCTGAACGCCGGCCGCCCGACGCTCTCATGACGCTGTTCCTGTTCGTCCTGCTGGCCGCGTTCGTCTTCGAGTACATCAACGGGTTTCACGACACCGCCAACGCCATCGCCACGGTGGTGTCGACCAAGGTCCTGACGCCCCGCCTCGCGATCCTCTGGGCCACGTTCTGGAATCTCCTCGGCGCCCTCATGGGCACCGCCGTCGCCGCCACGATCGGCAAGGGGCTCGTCGACACCAACGCCGTCACGATGCCCACCGTGCTGTGCGCGCTGCTCGGCGCGATCATCTGGAATCTGTTCACCTGGTGGCTCGGCCTGCCCTCCAGCTCGAGCCATGCGCTTGTCGGCGGGCTCTGCGGCGCGGCGCTCGCCACGGTCCACGGTGACTGGAGCGTGCTGCGCTGGTCCTATGTCGACGCCAAGGGCGCCACCGGCGGTCTCTGGCCGAAGATCGTCATGCCGATGTTCCTCTCGCCGCTGCTCGGCTTCGTGATCGGCGCCGCGATCATGTTCCTCCTCACCGCCCTGCTCCGCCGCGTGCGGCCGCGGCACGTCAGCCTCATCTTCGGCAAGGCGCAGCTACTCAGCGCCGGCTTCATGGGCTACAGCCACGGCTCAAACGACGCGCAGAAGACGATGGGCATCATCGCGCTCGCGCTGTTCACCGGCACGAATTCCGGCGTGTTCAACGATCTGCCCGGCTGGCTGGGTTTCCTCCGCACGCCGGAGTTCACGATTCCGCACTGGGTGATGATCTCCTGCGCCCTGACCATGGCCGCGGGCACCGCCGGCGGCGGCTGGCGCATCATCCGCACCATGGGCCACAAAATGGTCAAGCTGCAGCCCGTCCACGGTTTCGCCGCCGAGACCACCGCCGCGCTCATCATCCACGGCGCCTCCACGCTCGGCGTGCCGGTGTCGACGACTCACGTCATTTCCACGTCGATCATGGGCGTCGGCGCCTCGAAGCGCTTCAGCGCCGTGAAATGGGGCGTGGTCGAGCGCATCGTCTGGGCCTGGGTGCTCACCCTCCCCGTCACCGGCCTCCTCGGCTACGGCCTCGTCCACCTGCTGCGGATCACCTCTTGAGGTGGAACGCGTTGACCTCAACGCGTTGGTTCGCGGCGGCGGATTGATTTATCTGGAACTCAGGAAATCAGGAACGGCGGTCTGAACGCTGAGTGGGGATCTAATTCGATCCTCGGAATTTCACCACAGAGGCACGGAGACACCGAGAAAACTCATCCCCAATCAAGGGATCGAACTCGGTGTCTCCGTGCCTCTGTGGTGAATTCCGGAGATTGAAATCGGGAGCCAACGCGTTGAGGTCAACGCGTTCCACCTTCCGAAGAGCGGTTAAACCGCGCCGCCGTTTTTCTTCACCTCGTCGCTGTGCCGCACGTCCTTGCCCTTCGCGAGGTAGATCATCTCCTCGGCGATGTTGGTGGCATGGTCGGCGATGCGCTCGAGCGACTTCGAGATGAACATCAGCTCGATCGCGCGGCTGATCGTCTCGGGCTTCTCGATCATGAAGCTGGTGAGCTCGCGGTAGAGCTGCTTGTTGATCGAATCGACCTCGGCGTCCCGGCGGCAGACCGCGAGGGCGCGCTCCGTGTCGCCGTTGAGGAAGCAGTCGAGGGCGTCGCGCAGCATCTCGAGCGCGATGTTCGCCATGCGGGGAATGTCCACATACGGCTTGAGCGGCAGCTCGGCGCTGAGCCGGACCGCGCGCTTGGCGATGCCCGTCGCCTCGTCGCCCACGCGTTCGAGGTCATGGCTCGCCTTCATGCCGACAATCACCAGGCGCAGCTCCGTCGCCACCGGGGCGCGCAGGTTCATGTAGCGCATGGCCTCCTCGTCGATCTTCACCTCGAGTTGGTCGAGCTCGTCGTCCGCGGCGATCACCTGATCGGCCAGCGAGGCATTGCCCTCGACGAGGGCCTTGATGGACGAACGCACCTGCTTGGCGGCGGTCTCGCCCATCAGAATCAAATGGGAGCGGAAGGTCTCGAGCTCGGTGTCGAAGAAACGTTTCATGGGAGGAGGAAAACCGGCGGGAGCGGGCGTGGTTTGGGTCGTCATGACGTCGGGATCAGCCGAAACGGCCGGAAACGTAGGCCTCGGTCTGGGGTTGGGTGGGATTCATGAAAATAGCCTTGGTCTCGGCGTATTCGATCAACTTGCCCATGTAGAAAAAGGCGGTCCGATCGGAGCAGCGCGCCGCCTGCTGCATGTTGTGCGTCACGATCACCACGGTGTATTCCTTTTTGATCTCGTGGATGAGCTCCTCCACCTTCGCGGTGGCGATCGGATCGAGCGCGGAACAGGGCTCATCCATCAAGAGGATCTCCGGCCGCACCGCCAGGGCCCGGGCAATGCAGAGACGCTGCTGCTGGCCGCCCGACAAACTGATGCCGGACTTGTGAAGGTTGTCCTTCACTTCGTCCCACAGCGCCGCCATGCGGAGGGATTGTTCCAGACGCTCGCGCAGGAGCGACTTGTCCTTCACGCCGTTGAGCCGCAATCCGACGAGAACATTTTCCGCCACCGTCATGGTCGGGAATGGATTCGATTTCTGGAAGACCATCCCCACCCGGCGGCGCACAAGCGTCGGATCGATGCCGGCGCGGTAAAGATCCTCGCCGTGCATCAGGATCGTACCGGTGTGGTGGGCGCCGGGCGTGAGCTCATGCATGCGGTTGAGCGTGCGGAGAAACGTGGATTTTCCGCAGCCGCTCGGCCCGATGATCGCGGTGACGCTCCGGTTCGGGATCTCGAGATTGACCTCCTGCACCGCGCGGTGGGTACCATAAAAGAGATTGAGATCCTTCACCGCGAACGCCGGCAGCTCCCGCGGGCCGTTGGACGGGTTGGACGGTGGAGTGGAAGGCGCGGCGCTCGGGGCGGCAGGAGTGGAGGCGGCGGGCACGTGCCCGGCCTGGGAGTCTTGTTTCATGGACGTGATCATGGGTTGTCAGGCGCGGCGGCTTTTGTCCCGGGAAAGCAGGCGGACTCCGATGCTCAGCGCCAGAATCAGGAGCACCAGGACCAGCGCTCCCGCCCACGCCTGGCGATGCCAGTCGTCATAGGGCGAGATCGCATAAGCGAAAATCTGCAGCGGCAAAGCCGCGATCGGCTCCGCCAGGTGGCGGCTCCAGAAATCGTTGCCGAGCGCGGTGAACAGCAGCGGAGCCGTTTCACCCGCGATGCGGCCCATGGCGAGCATGATGCCGGTGATGATTCCCCGCATCGCGGTCGGCAAAACGATGCGCACGATCATGCGCCAGCGGGCCAGACCGAGCGCCAGCGCCGCTTCCCGGTAACTGCGGGGCACCAGCACGAGCACTTCCTCCGTCGTGCGCAGCACGAGCGGGATCATGATGAATCCGAGCGCGAGTCCGCCGGCGTAGGCGGAATAGCTTTTCATCGGCAGCACCACGAGGCTGTAGGCCACCATGCCCCAGACAATCGAGGGAACGCCGTTGAGCACGTCGGCCCAGAAACGCACCCAGCCGTTCATGCGCTCGCCGCCATATTCCGCGAGAAAGATGCCACCCAGGACTCCCACGGGAATGCCCACGAGGGAAGCCAGCGCCAGCAACTCGAACGTGCCGGCAATGGCGTTGCCCATGCCTCCGCCGGATTGACCGGGGGGCTTCGGCAGATGGATGAAGAAATCGAGATTGATGGAGCGCGCCCCTTCGCTGACGAGATGGAAGAGCACGAACCCGAGCGGCGAAACCACCAGGATCGCGCAGCACACGAAGAGGGTGTTCATCGCCAGGTTGACGCCCTGACGGAAACGATGGTTGGTCGAAGTCATTGGCAGGGATGGTCAGGCGACCCGCCGGGTTTCGGGCGAAGTGATCGCGCGGATCATGATGACCGCGATCACGTTGATCAGAATGGTGAAGCCGAGCAGCACGAGCCCGAGCTCGAACAGCGCATTGAGATAAAGTCCGGAAGCCTCGCTGAACTCGTTGGCGATCACGCTCGCGAGCGTATAGCCGGGCGCAAAGAGGGACTTCGCGATTTCCGGGCGGTTGCCGATCACCATCGTGACGGCCATCGTCTCGCCCAGCGCGCGTCCGAGTCCGAGCACGCCCGCGCCAAACAAGCCGCGGCGGGCATAGCTGAGGACCGCGATCCGGGTGACTTCCCAGCGGGTGGCCCCGAGGCCGTAGGCCGCCTCGCGCTGGAGGTTGGGCACCGACCGCAGCACCTCGCGCGAGACGGAGGTGATGATCGGCAGAATCATGATGGCGACAATGATGCCGGCCGTGAGCATCCCGATGCCGTAAATCGGTCCACCGAAGATCGGCAGAAAGCCCAGGACTTTCTGAATGAAGGGATAGGCATGCACCCGCAGCCAGGGGACCAGGACGAAAATGCCCCAGAGTCCCCAGATGACGCTCGGCACCGCCGCCAGCATCTCGATCACCGAGGCGAGCGGCTGCCGCAGCCAGAGCGGGGCGAGGTCGGTCAGATAGATCGCCGTGCCAATCCCGAGCGGAACGGCCAGCAGCAGGGCGATGACAGAGGAAAGAAACGTGCCGTAGATGAACGGCAGGGCGCCGTAGATGTTCTTCACCGGATCCCAGGTCGAGCTGACGAGGAAATGCCACCCGGAAGCCTGCATCGAAAGGCGGCTGCCGACGTAGAGATTGTAACCCACCAGGACGACCAAGAGGATCACGGTCACTGCGCCACCCAGCGCGAGCCACCGGAAGATCCGGTCACCCCAGCGAACGGACGGAGCGAGGGCGGCGGCGGAGACGGTTGCGGCCACGGGAGGCGCTTCAGAAGCCATGACGAAGAAACGGAGCGGTTGTGATTACTGAGACGATCGGAAGGGAGAAGCGGGGCGGAGGCATGTCCTCCTACCCCGCTTCGAAATGAAACGGCTGAGCGTTTACGGCCGAAACAACCGCTTCGGCCGTAAGGTCGCCGACGTGATCAGAACGTGACGGTATC
>CALFNJ010000520.1 GCA_937902865.1 uncultured Opitutaceae bacterium | reverse complement strand
TTCGCCGCCACCGCCTGACGCGGGATGCCGCGCATGAGATGGATGCCGAACTTGAGTCCCTTGCCGTGCACGTAGTCGGCCAGCGGCTTGAAGCACGCGCCATCTGCCGCGGAGGGAAACCGATTCGGCGCGG
Organism: uncultured Opitutaceae bacterium; assembly: GCA_937902865.1. GTDB lineage: Bacteria > Verrucomicrobiota > Verrucomicrobiia > Opitutales > Opitutaceae > CAIUWA01. Next base: position 2,077 of record CALFNJ010000520.1, on the reverse strand, counting down.
GCAGCAGGCGGCCCCACTCGTCCATCGCGAGCACCGCAATCCCGCGGTAACGACTGCGCTCGCGCTCGGTGAGGTAGTCGTTGCCGCGGTAATTCGCGCTCTGGGCGCCGGGCTCGTACCACTGGATGTCGACGGTGAGCGTGTTCCAGCCGTGGCGGAGAAGCTTGTCGGCCATGATGTCCGCGTGCGCCTTCGCCTGCGCCTCCGTGACGGTCGTGGCGAAGCAGTCCCAGCTGTTCCAGCCCATCGGCGGCTTTTCCGCCCAGGAGAGAAAAGCGGGCTGGTCGGCGGCAGTGCCAGCGGTTGCGGCGGCGGCGGCGGCGCGCACCGGCGACGGCGGGATGGATAAAGTCAGGGCAAGGGCTCCGATGAACGCAGTGAGACGGGGGCAGGCGCAGGCGTTAATCTTCATGGGGGTGCGGGCGAGGGAACCGGAACGAAGACAGAGACGAACGAGGCGCCTTTTCTTGGGAAAAAGCAGGGCCAGCGCAATCCGCGGTATTTGGGTGGGGCGCGTGCGCGTTATCCTTAACGCGCCGCCACAACTGTTATCCGCGTTTCATCACCGAACGAGGCCAACCGGCGCGTTAGGGATAACGCGCCCCACCTTTCGATCCACGCGACCGGGAGGTCGCGTCCCCATTTTCGGTCTCTCCGGATCACTTGAACGTTCAACGTTGAATGTTGGACGTTGAACGTTGCGCGCCGCGCGCTCAGCGGCGGTTCCAGGCGAAGTTCGAAAGGTGGAGCGCGTTGTCCCTAACGCGCTGGGGACGTTGCCAACTTGAAACGCGGACGGAGCGCCCAACGCGTTAGGGACAACGCGTTCCACCTTTTGCAGCGGACGGGCGGGCCGCCCGTCCCTACCCTCGAGTCGTTTTCACACAGAGACGCAGAGGACACAGAGAATTCAAACCCATCCGGCCTCTGTGTCCTCTGCGTCCTCTGCGTCCTCTGTGTGAAACTATTCAGAGCATCTTCGGCTGCGGGAGCCGGATGCTGTCGATGTAGGCAACGAGGTTCCAGAGGTTGTCAGGCGGGATCGCGCCGTTGAAACCGACCATCGGCGTGCCGTTGATGCCGACGGCGATCGTGCGCCAGGTGTCCTGCGGGCCGGCGCCGGAGCGGAGCGGCTGGCGCAGGTCGGCGGGATGGATCGGCTGGCCGAAATTGTCCTTCAGCGTGGCGGCCGCGGGGCCGTTGCCGTCGCCCTGCTCGCCGTGGCACGGCAGGCAGATGGCGAGGAAGAGCTTCTTGCCCTCGGCGGCGTGCTCGGCGCGATCCTTGGGTTCCATGAACCACGCGGGGGTTTCCGGGATGGTGATCGGCCCGGCGAAGTTGTCGGGATTCCGCCAGTCGGGGGAGAACGTCTTGATGTACTCGATCACCGCCTTGATCTCGCTGTCGCGCAGGATCGTGTTGAACGTCGGCATCGGCGTGCCCGAGACGCCCTGGCGGATGGTGCGCTCCAAATCGGCGTTCGACGGCAGCTTGCCGTAGGGCGTGGAGCGGTACTTGAACACCGCCTGGGTGAAGTTGCGCGGCCGGATCGGCCAGTTCTGCACCAAGTCGCCGTCGCCCTTGCCGGTGCGGCCGTGGCAGATCACGCAGTTCCGCTCGTAGACGAACTGCCCCTCCTCGTACGACGCGCGCAGCGGCGGCTTGAACCAGGGATTGGCCGGGGCCTTCGTGGTCGTTGTCGTCGTCGTTTCGGCGGCGGACAGCAGCGAAACGGCGAAAAGACCGGCCGATGAGGCGACAAGCGCGGCGACAAAGAACCCAAGGGAGGTTTTCATGGGTGATCCAACTCTGCACATCGCGGTCTGAAGGTGCAGGAAAATTTTCGGTGCGCAAAAGCTAGAAGCGAAAATCGCGCAGGCGATCAGCGGCGGTTCAGGCGAACCGAATTCAACGTCCAACGCTCAACATCCAACGTTCAACGCCGGATCTCGGAGCCACCTGAACGTTCAACGTTGAATGTTGGACGTTCAACGTTGCGCGCAGCGCGATCAGCGGCGTTTCCAGGCGAAGTCCGAAAGGTGGAGCGCGTTGTCCCTAACGCGCTGGGGACGTTGCC
>CALFNJ010000519.1 GCA_937902865.1 uncultured Opitutaceae bacterium | reverse complement strand
CTAACGCGCCGAAACCTCCGTCCGCGTATCACCACCGGCTGAGCACAACCGGCGCATTAGGGATAATGTGCCCCACCACGCGTCGAGGACGGCGCGTCCCCCAATCCAGGTTTGGGCGGTCCGCCTTCCTGATTTCCTGAGTTCCAGATAAATTATCCTTCCGCCAGGGAATGCGCTTCGCGCGGCGGGCGGTTTCTGTTCCAGTGCGGGCCTTCATGGCTACTTCCAACTCTGCCGAACTGGGCGCCCTCTTTGACTGGGATGGCGTCGTCATCGATTCATCGCGCCAGCACGAGGAGAGCTGGGAGCGTCTCGCCGCGGAGGAGAAGCGCAAGTTGCCGGAAGGACATTTCAAGTCGGGCTTCGGCAAGAAGAACGAGTGGATCATCCCGAATCTGCTTCAGTGGGGCGAGGCTCAGGACGAGGTGCGTCGGCTCTCGCTGCGCAAGGAGGCGCTCTATCGCGACATCGTGCTGGAGCGAGGTCTCGAGGCCCTGCCGGGCGTGCGCGAGTTTCTCGTCCGACTGCAGGAAGCGGGGGTGCCGTGCTGCATCGGCTCCTCCACGCATCGGGAGAATATCGCCACCATCATCCACGTGCTCGGCTTCGAAAAGTTTTTCGCCGGGATGGTGACCTCCGAGGATGTCACCCACGGCAAACCGCATCCCGACGTTTTCCTCCGCGCCGCGGCCAAGATCGGCCGGCAGCCGGCGCGCTGCGTGGTCTTCGAGGACGCCTTCGCCGGCATCGAAGCGGCGCGAGCCGGAGGCATGAAGGTCGTGGGCGTGGCGACGACGCATCCCGCCGAAGCGCTGCAGGGAAAAGCGGACCGCGTCGTCCACCGACTCGATGAGCTCGACGTCGCGGCCTTGCGGCAGCTGGTGGCGGGCTGACGGGAGAATCCGCGTCCATCCGCGAAATCCGCGGCGATAAGTTCCGATTTCCCGCGGATTTCACGGATGGACGCGGATGAAGGCGAATCTGTGGCTCTGGTGAAATTCCGGGGCGGGGTTTACTTTCGACGGTTTCCGGATTCCCTCATTGCCCGAACCGATGCTTTTCAAGCTCAACTCCGAGTACCAGCCCACGGGCGACCAGCCGCAGGCGATCGAGCAGTTGGTGGCGTCGATCCGCGCCGGGCATCGGGATCAGACGCTGCTCGGCGTCACCGGCTCGGGCAAGACGTTCACGATGGCGAACGTCATCGCGCGCTGTGAGCGGCCGACGCTCATCATCTCGCACAACAAGACCCTCGCGGCGCAGCTCTACTCGGAGTTCAAGAATTTCTTCCCGGAGAACGCGGTCGAATACTTCGTCAGCTACTACGACTACTACCAGCCGGAGGCCTACGTGCCCTCCAGCGACACGTACATCGAGAAGGACTCCTCCATCAACGAGGAGATCGAGCGGATGCGGATCGCGACCACGAGCTCGCTGGTTTCGCGCCGCGATGTGATCGTCATCGCCAGCGTCTCCTGCATCTACGGCCTGGGAAATCCCGAGGACTTCACGGCGCTGCGCATTCCGCTCCGGCGCGGGGTGGAACTGGGGCGGAATGTCCTGCTGGAGAAGCTGGTGGACAATCTCTACGAGCGAAACGACTACGAGCTGAAGCGCGGCCGGTTCCGGGTGCGGGGCGACGTGGTCGACATCATGCCGGCCTATTCCGAGCAGGGCGTGCGGGCGGAGTTTTTCGGGGACACGGTGGAGGCGCTGAGCGAGTTCGATCCGCTCACGGGCGAAGTGATCCGCACACTCGACCAGTTCGACCTCTATCCGGCGAACCAGTACGTCACGACCCGCGGCAAGCTCGAGCCGGCGATCGCGGCGATCAAGGCGGAGCTCGAGGAGCGCGTGGCCTTCTTCGAGAAGAACGGCCAGTATCTCGAGGCCCAGCGCATCCGGATGCGCACGAACTACGACCTGGAGATGCTGCAGGAGATGGGATTCTGCAGCGGCATCGAGAACTATTCCCGGCATCTCACGGGACGGAAGGCGGGGGATCGTCCCTTCTGCCTGATCGATTTCTTTCCGAAGGATTTCCTGTTGATGATCGACGAGAGTCACGTGACCGTGCCGCAGATCGGCGCGATGTACAACGGGGACCTGGCGCGCAAGCAGACGCTGGTGAATTTCGGCTTCCGGCTCCCGTCGGCCCTGGATAACCGGCCGCAGAGCTTCAAGGAGTTCGAGCAGGTCACGGGTCAGACGCTGTACGTGTCGGCGACTCCGGCGGAGTTCGAGCTGAAGAAGTCGTCGGTGGTCGCGGAGCAGCTGATCCGTCCGACGGGGCTGGTGGATCCCGAGATCACGATCCGTCCGACGAAGGGCCAGGTCGAAGACCTGATCGGAGAGGTCAAGCGCGCCGCCGAGGCGGGCGAGCGCGTGCTGGTGACCACGCTGACCAAGCGGCTCTCGGAGGACCTCACGACTTATCTGCGCGAGGCGAAGGTGCGCGTGGAGTATCTGCACTCGGACATCGATGCGATCGAACGGGTCGAGATCCTGCGGAATCTGCGCCTCGGCAATTTCGATGTGCTCATCGGCATCAACCTGCTGCGCGAAGGCCTCGACCTGCCGGAGGTGGCGCTGGTGGCGATCCTCGATGCGGACAAGGAAGGCTTCCTCCGGAGTCGCACTAGCCTGATCCAGACGGCGGGTCGCGCGGCGCGACATGAAAAAGGCCGCGTGATCTTTTATGCGGACACGATCACCGGCTCGATCCGCGAAACCCTCGATGCGGTCGCATATCGGCGGGAAAAGCAGCTCGCCTACAACCAGGCGCACGGCATCACCCCGCGCAGCGTGAAGCGCACGGCGCAGGCGAGCCTGCACACGTACGACGGCTCGGGTGATCGTGAAGAATTGGCGGTGGCTGAATCCGGTGACGACGTCACGGCGGTGATCGCGGAGCTCGAGGAGGAGATGCAGGAAGCGTCGGGCCGGCTCGAATTCGAGCGCGCGGCGGTGCTGCGCGACCAGATTAACTCCCTGCGTTCAGGCGACTTCAAGAAGGCCGCCAAGATGGCGGTGACGCGCGAAGAGCGAGGGGCTCGACGGAACGGCAAAGGTGCGTCCCGCCGTCGTTAGGCGACGGCGTCCAGGAAGGCAAAATCGCCTCGCGATGCCGAGGCCGCTCACCTATAGGGATGGGCATGGTTTCCGTCCTGCAAAGCCGTTGCCACCGGTCGACACGGTGGCTCGCTTTCCTGGGGCTGCTGCTGCTCGGTGCGATTCCCGGCCGGGGGCAGAGCATCATCGAGACGATC
>CALFNJ010000518.1 GCA_937902865.1 uncultured Opitutaceae bacterium | reverse complement strand
CACCGTACCCGCTTTCGCATGAGACACGATGCGTCGAAACGCAGCGATGCCAGCATCCTGCCAGCCCTCGCGAAGAATCTCGTCGCGCACCGACTGCTTTTGCGCCGCGGCAATGCTGGCGTGTTCCATCATGCCGAGCTCCTGCCACATGCCCCACTCGATCGAAATCGTCCGCGTGCCCGTGCGCCGCGCCTGCTCGCCCGCCCACGCGTCGAGAAACGCGTTCGCCGCGCAATAGTCCGCCTGGCCCGCCACCGGTCGCGATGCCGCAAGCGAGGCGCACAGTACCAGGAAATCCAGTTTCTCGTCGCGCAACGCCTCGGCCAGCGCGAGGGTGCCGGCGACCTTGGGCGCCCACGTCGCCCGCACCGCTGCCTCCGGGCGTTCCCACATTGCACCCTGGCCGTACACGCCCGCGGTGTGGATAACGCCGTGAATCGCGCCGAAACGCTGGCGCGCCTTCTCAACGGCCTTCGCGAGCGACGCGCAGTCGCTCACATCCGCCGTCAGCGACAATACTTCACCGCCCAGCGCTTCGATTTCCCTGATGCGCGCCAGCTTTTCCGCCGACGGCCCCGTGCGACCGAGCAAAATAATCCGGGCGCGCACCGCGCGCGCCAGCTCGCAGGCGAAAGCCAGCCCCATCGCACCAAACCCACCGGTGATAAGATAGACGCCGCGTTCACGGAGACCGGCGCCGCTTTCAGCCGCGCCCAACTCCTCAACTCGAACTTCCTGCGCCCAGCGTTTTCCTTCGCGCCACGCCACCAGCGGTTCACGGACAGGGCTCACCAGTTCCCCCGCCAGCCAGTCGATCGCCGCGTCATCGACCCGCGCGAGATCAACCTGCCGGCAAGCCGCGCCCGGGCATTCCCGCGCAATCACGCGCATCGCACCGATCGGCAGCGCTTTCGTGGGATGCGTGACCTCTCCGGGCGTCACCGCGCACGCCTGCGTCGAAACCACGCTCAAGGTGCAATCGCCGCTCGCTCCGGCGAGTCCGCGCGCCAGCTGGGTCAGCTCGAAGAACGCGCGTTCGCTCGCCGCCAAATTATCCTCCAGCGTGCTCGCGCCGAGATACAGGAGGTGGGACGGCCTGCGTCCGTCGGTCATGACGTCATCCGTCGCCTTCGCCTGAGCCACCGTCAGCCCGGCGCGACGCCACCGCTCCGCGAGGCGCGCACCGAGGTTTCCGCCCTCCCCGATAATCACCACGCGCGTGCCTGCTCCCGCAACCGAGCCGCGCTTCCGCGCGGCCTCGCGCCACACCGGCACGTGGAACCAGCGTGCGAGGTCCGTGGCACGCGCCAGTTCAATCTTGCCGGTCGCGACTACCGGCGTCGCCGGCGTCTGCGCCAGCAATACCGCATAGTCCGTCGCCGCGCGTGCTTCCGCGCCCTGCGGGAAGACTGCCACATCGCCGAAACTCAGCCCGCGCAGCAAACGTTCCCAGCCGTCCGCCGCGAGCAGCGGACCGTGCCGCCGGATGTCGTTGTCCGCGAAATACCACCAGCCCTCCGCCAGCCCCCACACCAGGTCGACCCAGCGCTCGCCGCGCACTTTTTCGACGATGCCAAACAGGCCGCCGGGCGCGAGCAGGGTGCGCAGGTGACCCAGCGTCTCCGCGAGCCGCGGTGTCGCATGGACCACATCGAGGCCGATGATGAAATCAAACGAGCCGCGCTCAAAGCCCTGCGCGGTCGGATCGCGCGAGATGTCGAGCACGGCGAACTGCAGGAAATCGAGCCCCGCCGCGCGGGCCGCCTTCTCCGCCTTCGCGACAAACGTGCGGCCGAGATCGGTCGCCACGTACTCGACATTACGCCCCTTGAGTCCCGGTGCGATTTTGCCCGCGAGCAGGCCGTCGCCGATGCCGACTTCAAGGATGCGCAGCTTGCGCCCGTTCGTCGTCGCGAGCTGTCGCTCGATGGCCTCGCGTAGCACGCCGATGTAAACGTCCTTGTTCGTGTGCCGCGCATTCTCGCGCGCCGTCTCCTCGAGCAGATCGGAGCGGCCTTCCGGATAGATCACCGTGATCGCCGGGATTTTCCCGCTCAACGCCACTGGATAATGACTCGTGCAGTGCTCGACCAGGCGGACGATGCCGCGAAATTCGGGAAACTTGGCCAGCAGCGCCCGGCGGCCAGACTCCACCGACTGCACGTCACCCGACCCGCGTCGCCACTCGAGCTCATCGCCTGAGCGCCGCACGTAGCCGTCGTCGACCAGCGCCGCCAGGAAGGCCTCAGCCGCCTTGTGAAACGCCGGCTGCACACCGAGTCGTTCGCGCAACGCGGACCAAGACTGTTTTTCCCCCGCGCGGACAACACCGGCAGCCGTCGCAAAATAGTGAAACAGCTGCACGCCGCACCAGGCCTGCAGCTCGCGGGCGAACGCCGGATAGCTCGGCGCCTCGACGCAATTCGGATCACGCGCCAGGCGCGCCTCGAGCTCGGCCAGCGGTGCTCGCCAGGCAGCCAAGGCCGGCATCGCGGCCGATTCCGTCACAGCTTCCGCGCGCGGCGCCTCGATCCAATAGCGCTGACGCTCGAAGGGGTACGTCGGCAATTCCACGCGCCGCCGTTTCTGCCCCGCGAAATGCGCCGTCCAATCCACCGCCCCGCCCGCGGCCCACGCGCGGCCGGTTTCCACCAACGCTGACGGTGCGCCGTCGGCGGCGTGGCGGCCCGCCCGCAGCAACGCCGCGGCTTCGCGGCGGTCGCGCGCCACGACAAATCGCCGCTGATCGAAACCACGGCGACCCATCGCAAGCGTCCATGCGACATCCGCGAGGGCCCCCGGCGCTGCGATCGTCGCCGCGCCCTCGAGCCAGGCGGCCAAATTATCCGCGGCTCGCGCGAGCGCGGTCGACGTGCGCGCCGAGAGCACGAGCAGTTGCCATCCGTCGCCTGCGGCCGAGGCGGCCGACGGAGGCGCTTCCTCCAGCACCACGTGCGCGTTGGTCCCGCCGATGCCGAACGAACTCACGCCCGCGCGGCGCGGTGCGCCCGCCGGGACTGACCACGGCGTGAGCTTCGCGTTTACTGCGAAGGCGCTGCGGGTGAAATCGATTTTCGGGTTCGGCCGCGTGTAATGCAGGCTCGCCGGCAGTTCGCGGTGACGAAGCGCGAGCACGGTCTTGACCAATCCCGCCACGCCCGCGGCTTCGTCGAGATGGCCGAAATTGGTTTTCACCGACCCGAGCGCGCATTTGGCCGGACGCGCCGCGCCGTTGCCGAACACGTCCGTCAGCGCCGCGACTTCGATCGGATCGCCGAGCTCGGTGCCCGTGCCGTGCGCTTCCACATAGGAAATCTCCGCCGGCTCGAGTCCCGCGACCGCGAGCGCCTCCGCGATCACCTGGCTCTGGCCGCGCACGCTCGGCGCCGTGAAACCAACCTTGTCCGCGCCGTCGTTGTTCACCGCCGAGCCGCGGATCACCGCGTGGATCGTGTCGCCGTCGGCCATGGCGTCCGCGAGCCGCTTCAGCACCACGATGCCCGCGCCGTTCCCACTCACCGTGCCGCGCGCCTGCGCGTCGAAGGCCCGGCAACGCCCGTCGGGCGAGCCGATGCCGCCCTCGGTGTGAAAATAGCCCTGCACCTGCGGTACCTGGACCGACACGCCGCCCGCGAGCGCCATGTCGCAGTGAAAATCCAGCAGGCTCTGACACGCCAGGTGCGTCGCCACGAGCGAGGTCGAGCACGCCGTGTTCACGTTCACGCTCGGGCCGCGCAGGTCCAGTTTGTACGAGACCCGCGTGGGCACGAAGTCCTTGTTGTTGCCGAGCAGCAGCGCGAGCTCGCCCACCGATTCCACCAGCGCGCGATTCGGCGCGAGGTTCTTCAGCAGATAGGTGCTCATGCCCGCACCGGCGAACACGCCGACGCGACCCGGCGTGCGCGACGCGTCGTAGCCCGCGCGCTCGAGCGCCTCCCATGCGAGTTCGAGAAATACCCGGTGCTGCGGATCCGTCGCCTCCGCCTCGCGCGGAGTCATGCCGAAAAAGGCCGCGTCGAACTTGTCCGCGTCGCGCAGCACGCCGTTGGCTTTCACGTAGCGCGCATCCGCCACGGTGGCCGGCGCGATGCCCGCCGCGCGCAGTTCGTCGTCGGAGAAAAAGGAAACCGATTCCGCGCCGTCACGAAGATTTCGCCAGAACGCCTCGACCGAGTCCGCCCCCGGGAAGCGCACAGCCAGGCCGACAATCGCAATGCCTTCGCCCGAACTCATGCCGGGCCTCCTCCGCCCGGCCGGCGGCGTTGCCGCGCCTCGGCCTGCTTGCGCGCGCGTTCTTTTGCTTCGTCGAGCGGCGATTCACCCGCTGTTACCGCCGCGGCGGTTGCGCGCAGGTGATCGGCCAGCGCGCGCACGGTCGCGAACTTGAACAGGTCGACCACGGACAGCTCGCGTCCCAGCGTCTCGCGCAGGCGACGATGCACCTGCACGACCAGCAGCGAGTGTCCGCCGATATCGAAGAAGTTGTCCTCGCGTCCGACCTGCTCGACGCCGAGCGCCTCGCTCCACAGCCGCGCAATCGTCGCTTCGAGCTCGTCGGCGGGCGGAGCGCTCGGGCTCGCCGTCGTCGCGCCCGCCGCCTCGGGTGCGGGCAACGCCTTGCGGTCGACCTTCCCGTTCGGCGTCAGCGGAAACGCGTCGAGCAGCATGATTCCCGCCGGCACCATGTAGTCCGGCACGCGCGTGCGCACATGCTCCCTCAAATCGGCGACGCTCACCCCACCCGCCTCGCGCAACACGACGTACGCCGCGAGCCGCTTGTCGCCCGGACGATCCTCGCGCACGAGCACCAGCACCGAGCGAACCGCCGGATGCGCCGCAAAAGCTCCTTCAATCTCGCCCAGCTCAATGCGGAAGCCGCGGATCTTCACCTGGTGATCCGCGC
>CALFNJ010000517.1 GCA_937902865.1 uncultured Opitutaceae bacterium | reverse complement strand
GACCCGGGCAACGTTCAACATCCAACGTTCAACGTTGAACATTCAACGTTCGGAACTCCGGCGTAGGGGCGTTCCTTGCGGACGCCCGGCTCGATGATCGCGGCGGGAAGGATCGAAGGGTGGGGCGCGTTATCCCTAACGCGCCGTTCGCTCTGTCCGCGCTTCGGTCTGTCGAATTTCCTGTGGACTCAGCAGACTTTTCTCAGACCACGTTTCGGCGCGTTAGGGATAACGCGCCCACCTAAATCATCCGATCCGCTCGCGTCCGTGGGGTTTCGCGAGTTCCAGGATCGGGCCGAGCGGGACGATCTGCGTCGGATTGATCTCGGTGTGCGTCACGTAGTAGTGCCGCTTGATGTGATCGATGTTCACCGTGTCGGCGATGCCCGGCAGCTGGTAGAGATCCTGGAGGTAGCCCTGCAGGTTCGGGTAGTCGACGATCCGGCGCAGGTTGCATTTGAAGTGTCCGAAGTAAACGGCGTCGAAGCGCACCAGTGTGCAGAACAGGCGCCAGTCCGTCTCCACCGGCGCGGCGCCGAACAGGTAGCGCCGGGTCGCGAGCCGTGACTCGAGCTCGTCGAGCACGCCGAACAGCCGGCGGACCGCGCGCTCGTAGGCCGGCTGCGCGGTGGCGAAGCCCGCCCGGTAGACGCCGTTGTTCACGTTCTCGTAGATGCGCGCGCTGAGCTCCGCCTGCTCGGCGGCAATTTCCTTCGGGAAGAGCTCGCTCGCTTCCGACGTCGCGGGGAACTCGTCGTTGAACATGCGGCAAAGATCATCCTCGGAATTGTTGACGATCCGCCGGAGCTGCTTGTCCCAAAGCACGGGCACCGTCCAGCGGCCGTGGAATTTCGGATCGCTCGCCCGATAAGCTTCGCTGAGGAAGGCGAAGCCGTTGACCGGATCGTGCGAATAACCGGGCCCATCGCGAAAAGCCCAGCCGCGTTCGTCGCGGACAGGATCGACCACGGTGACGCCGATCGCCGCATCGAGTCGGCGCAGGTGTCGCGCGATCAGCGAGCGATGCGCCCACGGACAAGCGAGCGAGACATAAAGATGATAGCGTCCCGCCTCGGGTGTGAACGGCGTGGACCGATCGGCCCGCACCCAATCGCGAAACTCATCCTCCTGGCGCTGGAATTCACCCTCCGAGGTTTTCTCATCCGGAAACTGGGCGCGTGGCGTGGTCATGCGGTGAAGATGAGCGCCGAATCCCGTGGGGCAAATCTGGAACTCGAACCATTCGGATTTCACCACAGAGGCACGGAGACACAGAGATCGATCCGGGAAACCGGGATTCGGAATCGAATTTCTCCGTGTCTCCGTGCCTCTGTGGTGAAATCCGAATCCGACCTGCCGGCGTCAGAGGGTGGGGCGCGTTATCCCTAACGCGCCGTTCGCTCGGTCCACGTTCCGGTCTGCCAACTCCTGGGAATTGAGCAGACCTTCTCGTCAGCCACGTTTTACGGCGCGTTAGGGATAACGCGCCCCACCTTGCGAGCTGCAGGCGACTCCGAGGATCGCTCAATCGTTCCCCTCGTCCTCGTCGCCTTCGTCGGCCTCGGAGGCCTCTTCGTTCACCGCGGCGGCGATGGTGGTGAGCTTCTTGTCGGTCTCGCCCTCCTCATCGAGGGTTTCCTGGAGCAGCTCCGCGATCTCGTCCTCGCCGATCGTCTCGGCAAACGACCGCGCGGTGCCGTAGGCGGCGATTTCGTAATGTTCGACGCGCTGCGCGGCGCCGATGAGGTTCGCGTCACGGATGGCCGGCGGCGCCTTCGTGTCGATCGCCTCTTCACCTTCCTCGACGAGGCCCTTCATTGCGTGGCAAGTCTTGCCCTTCGCGCTCGCGCCGAGGATGCGCAGCGAACGGTCGAGCCGGTCGACGTGACCGCGGGTTTCCTCGAGATGTTCGAGGATGCCCTGCTTGAGATCGTCGTTCGAGGCCGCCTTGGCCATTTTGGGCAGCGCCTTCACGAGCTGAGTTTCCGCGCTGTAGAGGTCCCGGAGTTCGTCGATGAGCAGATCCTTGAGAGAATTGATGGAGGCCATGATATTATTTGTCGGTTGGAGGTTTTGGTTTTGAGGAGCCGGAAAGCGGATCCGCTGCCGCGGCATTTTCCTCGCGGGAATCGTCCCAGCGTCGGCCTCGCGGTTCCTCGGGGAAACAACCGAGCCGGAGGTCCGAAGGCTGGAGGGGCGGAAGACCGGAGCGCGCTGGGCGCGCAACGTTCAACGTCCAACATTCAACGTTGAACGTTCAAGTTGGGAGACAGAGCCGCCATTTCGCGCGGAGCGGTAGAGCGGTGGATTCGGCCACCCTTCTGCAGGGCGGCTGGAATATTTGGTGTTTGGACCTTTGCCTCTTTGAGATTTCCCAGCCGCAGCATCTGCGGCCGGGCACGGCACTTTTTACCGCCGCTGCGGACAATGGCGGTGTCCCGCCATGCAGCTAAAATCCTGGTTCATACGCTTTTTGATCACGCGTGCAGCCCGGGCCTATGGGTTTCTCGATCCGGTCAATCTGCTCGGAAAGATGCGCGGCTTCTCCCAACCCTCGGAGGTGGGGGAGCCGGTCGAGTTGCTGCGCGCCGGGGTGATCTTCCACGCCCGGGGACTGGTGAACACGAAGGCGATTCAGACGAACCTCGACTGGATCTGGCCTTACTGGGTCGAGCGGCAGTTCAACCCGAAGGACGAGTCGTTCATCCCGCGCGCCTTCTCGTTCAGCCACATCAATCTCACGCACCGGAACTGGACGGCCGTGGGCCTGCCTGACGTTCCCTACTATCCGATCGTGGACCCGCGCGGCCTGGTCACGCCGATCTACGACGGGTGGTCACTCGACTTCTGGCTCGTCGACGCGAAAGGAGCCGTGAGCGCGCCGTCGAAGCTGCTGCAGTTCGAACAGGAACTTTCGCTCGGAACTAACCTTCGCGTACGCTCGAACGCCGACTGGGGCACCCTGTCCCTTCGCTCCGAGGTGGAGATGTGCGTCGAGGACGGGCGGCCGCTCTGCTGCATCCGGCTGAGCGTCCCGGCCGTGGCGCAGGGTTGGGTCGCCGTCGCGGTCCGGCCGTACAATCCCGAAGGTGTCAGCTTCGTCGAAAAGATCGCGGCGGCCGAGGACGGTCGAGGCTTGCTGGTCAATGGGCGCAACCCCGTGCGCTTCGACCGCGCGCCCGACCGCCTGGCGTTCTCGGTTTATCAGGACGGCGACGTAAGCCAGCGGCTCGGCGGCGAGCCCGCAAAAGGACCCGTGACCTGCCCGGTGGGCATGGCCACCGCCGCGGCCTTGTTCGATCTCACGGCCGTCCACGCCCGCCCGCTGGAGATCCGCGTGCCGATCTTCGACGAACTCAAACCCGCGCAGCGGCCGATTTCCCCGCACGTCGGATCGTGGCAGAGCGAGATGGCCGGCCTGGCCGCGTTGCACATCGGCGACGCGCGGATCCAGCGGCTTTACGAACTCGCGGCCGCCAACCTGGTGCTGCACACCGGCGTCGAAGTCTATCCCGGGCCTTACACCTACAAGCGCTTCTGGTTTCGCGACGCGGTCTTCGTGCTCAACGCGCTGCTCAGTCTTGGCGGCGTGGAGCGGGTCCGCGGTGCGATGGCCGGATTCGCCCCACGGCAGCGGCACGACGGCTATTTCCTCTCGCAGGAGGGTGAGTGGGACTCGAACGGCGAGGCGCTGTGGATGTATCATCGTTTCGCCCAGCTCACCGGCGAAACGCTGCCGCCGGCCTGGCAGGAGGCCGTGCTTCGCGGCGCCCGCTGGATCCAGCGGAAGCGCCTGCCCGCCGGCACCGGCAAGCCCGAGGCGGGACTGCTCCCGGCCGGATTCAGCGCCGAGCATCTCGGTCCGAACGATTTCTATTACTGGGATGACTTCTGGGGCGTGGCCGGCCTCCGCAGCGCGGCGGCGCTGATCGAGGCGAAGGATCCGGGACAGGCCCACGTGTTTCGCGATGCCGCGGACGATTTCCTCGCGACGATCGAGCGCTCGCTTCCGTCGGGACCGCATCGGCGGTTTCCCGGAGCGTTCCCCGCGGCGCCGCGCCGACGCATGGACTCGGGTGCGGTGGGATCGCTGGTCGCGGATTATCCGCTGCAATTGTTTCCGCCGGGCGACCCGCGCATCATCAAGACCGCGGACTATCTCCGCGACCACAGCAGCCACGAAGGCGGCTTCCTGCAGAACATGATCCACTCCGGGATCAATCCGTACCTCACGCTGCATCTCGCCCAGGTCCGGCTTCGCGCCGGGCAGGTGGAGGAAGCCTGGAAACTGCTCGGCCACGTTGCCGACCTCGCGTCGCCGACGGGGCAGTGGCCCGAGGCGATCCATCCGCGCACGGGCGGCGGCTGCATGGGCGACGGCCAGCATATCTGGGCGGCGGCCGAATGGGCGCTGCTGGTGCGCAACTGTTTCGTGCGCGAGGAGGACGGGCGCCTGCTCATCGCTCCCGGCGTGCCGCCGCAGTGGTGGCGCGAGGGTGGGGCCAGTTTCGGTCCGACGCTCACGCCCTATGGCGCGGTCAGCGTGCGCATCGAACCGGCGGACGATGGTGCGGTCATTACCGTCGATGGCCGCTGGTGGGGCGACGCTCCGCCCCTGGAACTCCGCCTGTCGGGGGCACCCGCCCGCTGGAGCCACGCCGAGCGGCCCGAATCCCAGCTGACTGTCGCACCGCCATGAACATCTGCATGATGACCAATACCTACCTGCCGCATGTTGGCGGGGTGGCCCGTTCCGTGAGCACGTTCGCGGACCAGTATCGCAAGCGGAAGCACCGCGTGCTTGTCGTCGCGCCGGAATTTCCCGGCCGTCCGCCGCCGGCGCGGGCCGAGGCGATCGTCGAGCGCGTGCCGGCGATCCAGAATTTCAACGGCAGCGATTTAT
>CALFNJ010000516.1 GCA_937902865.1 uncultured Opitutaceae bacterium | reverse complement strand
ACGGCCGCTCGGTCCAACTCAGCAGCCTGACCCGCCAAACCCTCCGCGACGGTGCGGTCAGCCTCGTCCTCGATCCCGCGAATCTTCGCCCGGGAAAAAACAATCTGGAGCTGCGGCGGGTCAGCGGAAAATCCTCCGTCTATGCGACGGCGCTCGCGTCCTCGTGGGCCAAAGGCGACACCGTCAAACCCGCCTCCCATCTCGTGGGCGTCAGCCGCGATTTCACCCGCCTCAAGCCGCAGCCGACTCTCGCCGGCACGTTGCGGATCGCGCGTCAGCCGCTGCCGCCCGGCGGCACGGCGGCCACGGGTGAACAGGTCAATGCCAGGATCACGCTGACCGTGCCGAATGAACTCGAGTACGTGATGGTCGCCGCCCCCAAGCCGGCCGGTTGTGAACCGTTGAATCCCCTCAGTGGCTGGGACGCGACCCTGCGTCGGATGAACCCCACGCCTGAAGCCCGAGCAGCCGACGGAGATTCCACGGACACGCCGGATTATTCCGTCACCGAACGGCGCATCTATCGGGAGGAACACGACACGCAGACCGTGTTCTTCCTCGATCATCTCGCGGCCGGCACCTGGGAAATCGTTTTTCCCCTGCGTGCCATCACTCCGGGCAACTTCCAGACGCTTCCCGTGGAGGTTGAGGCGATGTACGCTCCCGACATCCACGCCAATTCCGATGCGCGCCGGCTCACCATCGAGCCCGCCGACCTTTCGTCCGCTCCGTAATCGCCGGTTCGACTTTGTCCGTTCGCGCCGCTCTACTTTCCGTTCTCCCATGCTGAAAGAACTCAAACGCGAGGCCTACGAGGCGAACCTGGCGCTGCCGCGCCACGGGCTGATCAATCTCACCTTCGGCAACGCCAGCGCGATCGACCGCGCGCGGGAGATCTTCGCGATCAAGCCGAGCGGCGTGGACTACGCGGACCTCCGGCCCGAGGACATGGTGCTCGTCGATCTCGAGGGCGAGAAGGTCGAGGGCAAACTCCGGCCGTCCTCCGACACGCCGACGCATCGCCGGCTCTATCTCGGCTTCGAAAAGATTGGCGGCGTCGTGCACACGCATTCGTCGCACGCCACCGCGTTCGCGCAGGCCGGCCGGGCGATTCCCTGTTTCGGCACGACGCACGCCGACTACTTCTACGGCGAGATTCCCGTGACGCGGAAAATGAAGCCGCGCGAAATCGAGAAGGGTTACGAGTGGGAAACCGGCGGCGTGATCCTCGAGCGCTTCCGTCAGCTCGATCCGCTCGACGCGCCCGGCGTGCTCGTCAACCGCCACGCGCCGTTCACCTGGGGCGAATCCGTCGCCAAAGCCGTGGAAGTCGCCGTCGCCGTCGAATGCTGCGCCCACATGGCGCTGATGTCGCTCGCCCTCGCCCCCGGCCTGAAATCCATCGAGCCCGAGTTGCTCAACAAACACTTCCGCCGCAAGCACGGCCCCAACGCCTACTACGGCCAGAAGCGCTGAGGCGAAGTTGGTTATCTGGAACTCAGGAAATCAGGAAGCGATCCGATGTAGGGGCGTTCCTTGCGGACGCCCGGGTTCCGGCCCGCGGTTCGAGCCTTGTCCATGACCTCCCGGTTGGCGGCGCGAACGGGCGTCCGTAAAGAACGCCCCTACACTCTGAATCGTCTTCGTTCCTGATTTCCTGAGTTCCAGATAAATAATCCGCACTTGCCAGCCCCCCTCGCGCGCGGCCCAATCCCAAATCCAAATCTCAAACTCCCAAATCCCATGGCCGGCGTAGGCAAACTTCTCAAACAAGCTCAGAAAATGCAGCGCGGCATCGAGGCGCTCCAGACCCAGCTCGAGGCGAAGGAGATCGAGGTCACCAGCGGCGGCGGAGCCGTGAAGATCAAGATCAACGGCGCGGGCAAGTTCCTCGCGCTTTCGCTCGATCCCGAGTTCCTCAAGGAGGACGCCAAGCTGGTGTCCGACACGGTCCTCGCCGCGATCCAGGACGCCGCCAAGCAGTCGAAGGAATACAACGACGCCGAGATGCAGAAGGTGACCTCGGCATTCCAGATGCCGGGAATGTTCTGAGGTTTTCGATTTTGGATTCTCGATTTTCGATTGCGGCGGACCGTGGCAGCTCCCCTTTCGAGGACAGTGTCATTCAATCGCCGCGGGCGTCTTGCGTGGTCTGCACTGCCGACTGGTAGCGAATCGAAAATCGAGAATCAAAAATCGAAAATTTCGTGACCCCCGCCTTTGAAAAACTCCAGAAGCAGCTGAAGCAGCTGCCGGGGCTCGGCTATCGCTCGTCGGAGCGGATCGCGCTCCACCTGCTGGTCGAGAAGCCGGCGCAGCTGCCGGCGCTGGTCGCGGCGCTGCAGGAGGCGGCCGGAGCGGTGCGGCGGTGCGTGCGCTGCGGCAACCTGGCGGAGGGCGAGCTTTGCGAGATCTGCGCGGACGAACGGCGCGACGGAGGAGTGATCTGCGTCGTCGAGCACGTGCCCGATCTCGTCGCAATCGAGCGCTCGGGCGCGTTTCGCGGCGTCTATCACGTCCTCCACGGCAAGCTGTCACCGATCAATGGCGTCGGCCCCGATGACTTGAACCTCCGTTCGCTCCTCGCCCGTGTCGAGGCAGGCGGCGTGCGGGAATTCATCCTCGCGCTCTCCAACGACGTCGAAGGCGAGGCGACCTGTCATTATCTGACGGAGCACCTGCCGCCCGCTCATCCGGTAAAGGTCTCCCGCATCGGCTTCGGCCTGCCAAGCGGCGGAGGCGTGCTTTACGCCGACTCCGTGACGCTCAAGAGCGCGCTGGAGGGGCGGAGAGAGTATTCGTGATTTTGGATTTTGGATTCTCGATTTTCGATTGGTTTGCCGGGGTCTTGAGGGTTGATGATCTGAAATTCCGGAAGGTAGGGCGCGTTATCCTTAACGCGCCGGTTCGGTTCAGCGGATCTTGAAACGCGGATGACGTTTCGGCGCGTTAGAGATAACGCGCCCTACCTTCCGGAGCCGAAAGTTCTGCGGGTCGGGATTGCTCAATCGAAAATCGAGAATCCAAACTCGAAAATCACGCGCTGAGCGCGCGTCCGGTCTTGTCAACGTCCCGCGTTTTGGCGGAGGATCGGCGTCCTGTTCCCTGCGGGCGTAGTATAACGGCTATCACGTGTGCTTCCCAAGCATGAAACGAGGGTTCGACTCCCTCCGCCCGCACCAAAACAGGAGAC
The DNA here is from genome assembly GCA_937902865.1 of uncultured Opitutaceae bacterium. Classification (GTDB taxonomy): domain Bacteria; phylum Verrucomicrobiota; class Verrucomicrobiia; order Opitutales; family Opitutaceae; genus CAIUWA01. The sequence goes on along the minus strand of CALFNJ010000516.1, from coordinate 4,292 downwards.
AGGCGATGGGAACCGGGTCACAGGTTCGGTTTCGCTGATTGGACGTGAAAAGCTCGGTCAGTCGCATGACTTCTGCGCGCGGTTGAAATTGTCGAATCCGGAAAGGCGCTAGATGCGGATTTTCTTTTTTCCCATGAATATTCGATCACTGCTTCTGCTGACGGCCGCCATCGCTTGTGCCACTCCACTCGTTTCCTGGGGGCGGACACTGCCGCCGCCCCGGCGCGCCGGCCGGAGTCGACCACCGTGCCGAGCGATTCGAACTACACCGGGCGCCATGCCGCCGACAATCATGCCTGCGAGGCGCTCGTCGCGGAGATGAAGGGGAAGCCGTGCGACCTCATCTTCATCGGCGATTCCATCACCCAGGGCTGGGTTCAGCGCGGGAAGGAGGTCTGGGAAAAGCATTACGCCTCCCGCCACGCCCTCGACTTCGGCGTCGGGGCGGACGCGACCCAGCACACGCTCTGGCGCCTCGAGCACATGGACGTGGCCTCGTTCCGGCCGAAGATCGCCGTGCTCATGATCGGCACGAACAACACGCCGAATACGCCCGCGGACATCGCCGCCGGCGTGAAGGCGGTGCTGCAGAAAACCCAGCAGACCTTCCCCGGCGTGAAAGTGATCCTGATGAGCATCCTGCCCAACGCCCGCGCCAACGACAAGATGGCCGCGGTCAACGCGATCACGCGCACCTATGCCAATGACCGCGATGTCTATTACCTCGATCTGGCGGAAAAAATGACCCCGGCGGGAGACAGCTGGAAGGGCCTCGGCCCCGACAAGCTGCATCTCACCGTCGAGGGTTACGAGATGTGGGCCGCGGAGCTGGATCCGCTGCTGGCCAAGCTGCTCTGAGCGGCGCCCGAGAGCCAAAGCGAAGGCCGATCCGGATTGGCCGCAAAGAGGCGCAAACGACGCAAAAAGGGATCTCTGTTTTTGCGTGTTCTGCGCCTCTTTGCAGCCATCTCCTCCCCACCTCCGCCATTGGCACTGATCTCCCGTAAATCAGGCCCGAGATCCACCGCCTGATTCTTTGGCGTTTGGGATTTGGCCCTTTGGGATTTTCCCTTGGCCCTTGTTACCCGTCCCTTGTTACTTGGCCTCTGAGGCCAGCAGCATCGCCGCGTAACCCTCGCGAAAACTCGGAAAGGCCGGCGCCCAGCCGAGTTCGCGCTTCAACCGGTCGTTCGCGATGATGCGGTCGGGCGTCGTGGTCCGGCGGCCCGACGGTGGCGCCTCGGAAAAGCGCGGCGGCGGAACCCCCAACCGCTCCGCCAGCCAGCGGGTGATCTCGTCGCGGGTCGCCGCGGCGTTGTCCGCGACGTTGAAGGTTCCGCCGTCATGTGCGGACGGCGCCGTCAGCGTCCGCCAGATCGCCGCGCAGATGTCGTCGCGGTGAATGAGGTTCAGATGATCCTGCGCCCGCCCGCTCACTTCACCCGTCCGCACCTGGTCCAGCAGGCGATGCCGGCCCGGTCCATAGATGCCGGCGAGCCGAAGCACAAAGGCGCGCCGGCGGGCCGGACTCGCGTCCCGCAGCAGCGTCTCGGCCTCGAGCAGGATTCGGCCGGTTTCCCCTGCTTCGGCGGTCGGTGCGTCCTCGTCCACGCGCGCTCCCCCGCCCTGCGGATAAACCGATGTGCTGCTGGTATAGACCATGGTCTGCACGGGCTGACGCTGGCGCTGCGCCCAAGTCAGGATCGAGCGCATGCCGTCGACATAGCTGTGCCGATAACCCGCCACGCCCGCACCGCCGGAGCTCACGCAATTGACCACGAAGTCCGCGCCGTCCGGCAGCAGCGGATGCCAGGTCTCTCCGGCTAGGTCGGCCTCGATCGCCGTGATGCCGTCGGCCCGCAGCGCCGCCGCCTTCGCCGGATTGCGGGTCAGCGCCGCCACGGTCAGCCCGCGCCGCCGTGCCTGCCGCGCCAGCTCGCCGCCAACGTAACCACAACCAAATACAACCAGGCGTTTTCCTGAAAGATTTCCGTGGGCATCGGCAGTCATTCCCTTCAATTTCAAACCATGCCCACGGTTCTCGCAATCCTCGCGGAGGGTTTTGAGGAAATAGAAGCGATCACCCCCCTCGACCTGCTGCGGCGCGCCGGCGTCGATGTCACCACTGCCGCCCTGGCCGACGGCAGCCCGCACGTCACCGGACGCAGCGGCATCACGCTGCACGCCGACACGACGCTCGCCGCCGTCGGCGAGCGCGAGTTCGACTGCCTCTTCCTGCCCGGCGGCCCCGGCACGGCCCGCCTCCGCGCCGATCCCCGCGTTCGCGAGCGCGCGCTGCGCCAGCACGCCGCCGACCGTTGGCTGGCGGCGATCTGCGCCGCGCCGGCCGTGCTGCATGACGCCGGGCTCCTCGCGGGCAAACGGTACACCGCCCATTTCTCCGTCGCGAACGAACTGCCCGCCATCCTCGCGCAGGAGCGCGTCGTGGCCGACGGACGCCTGCTCACCGGCCGCGGCGCCGGAACCGCGCTCGATTTCGGGCTGCTGCTCGTGAGCAAGCTCGTCTCCGCAGCCAAGGCCCGGGAGGTCGCCCAGTCCATTTGCGCCTGATGAGTAACTCTACGCAAAAGCAACGGGATTGCGTCGCCGAGCGAGTCTGCTGAAGTCTGTCGAAGCTGGGGAGTTAGCCCCGGCTTTTCCGTTTTGGCCCCCAACGTGTTTTACATTCACCCAGTCCTTCCGCCCGGGAAGCGACGGGGCGAAGCCTTCCCGGGCTCCGGCCTGACGCCATGTGCGGCATAGCCGGATTTGCCAACTCCCGGATCTCACCGGAGGACCGCCTGGCCGCCGTGAGGCGGATGTGCGGAGCCATGGTCCATCGCGGCCCGGACGACGAGGGCATCGTCGCGTGCGGCGACGCGACCCTCGGCATGCGCCGGCTGGCGATCTTCGATCCGGCGAACGGGCATCAGCCGATGGTGACGCCCGATGGTCGCTTCACCCTCATTTTCAACGGGGCGATCTACAATTTCCAGGCGCTGCGGCGGGAGCTCGCCGCGGCCGGGCATTCCTTCCGGACGCAATGCGACACCGAAGTCCTGCTCGCGGCCTACGCGCAGTGGGGCGAGCGCTGCCTGCCGCGCCTGCAGGGCATGTTCGCCTTCGCCGTCTGGGATGCGCAGGAAAAAAGCCTGTTCCTTGCCCGCGACGCATTCGGCATCAAGCCGCTGTATTTCCGCCATGAGACCGGCGGCCCCCTGCTCTTCGCCTCCGAGCTGAACGCGCTGCTCGCGTCCCGCGCGTTCGCCGCGGAGATCGATTCGCAATCCGTTTCGAGCTATCTCGCCTGGCTCGCCGTGCCGGCGCCCCGCACGATCTACCGCGGTGTGCGCAGCCTGCGGCCGGGCGAATGCGCCGTCTGGAAGGCCGGCCAGCTCGCGGTGCGCAGCCATTGGACGTTCGGCACGATCCCGCGGTCGCAGGACGTCTGCGCCACGCGCGAGGCCTTCACCACCGAACTGCGGGCGCGTCTCGAAACCACCATCCGCGCGCATGTGATCGCGGACGTGCCGGTGGGCGCGTTCCTGTCGGGCGGCCTCGACTCGGCCGTCGTCGTCGGCCTGATGAGCCGGATCGGCGGCGCCCGGCTGAAAACATTCTCGATCACCTTTCCCGAGGCCGACTTTTCCGAAGCGGAGGCCGCGGCGCAGACCGCACGTCATTTCGGCACCGAGCATCACCCGGTCGAACTCACCGGCTCCCGTCTGGCCGGCGATCTCGGCGGCATCCTCGCCCACCTCGACCAGCCAACCGGCGATGGCATCAATACCTACTACGCGAGCCAGGCCGCCCGCGCCGGCGGCGTGACCGTCGCGCTCTCGGGCCTCGGCGGCGACGAACTGTTCGGCGGTTATCCCTCGTTCCGGGATCTCCCTCGTCTCGCGCGCTGGCTCCCGTGGTGGCGGACGCTGCCACGGGCGCTGCGCGACCGGCTCGTGGCCCAGCTGCGGCGCGGCGACACCCGCCGCCGCAAGCTCGCGGATTTCCTGCAGCACGCGCGCAACCTCCCCGAGCTCGCGGCGCTGCAGCGCCGGGTCTTCGACGGCCGGACGCGCCGCTCCCTGCTCAATCCCGACCTGAACCTGTTCTCGTCCGCTCAGGCCCGTGCCCACCATCCCGAACTGGAAGCGCTCACGCGCGAGCTCGAGGACGCGGGCGAATTCGAGACGATCAGCGCCTGGGAACTGCGGACCTACATGGCGGACGTGCTGCTCCGGGACAGCGACGTGATGAGCATGCGCCATTCGCTGGAACTCCGCGTGCCCTTCGTC
>CALFNJ010000515.1 GCA_937902865.1 uncultured Opitutaceae bacterium | reverse complement strand
GCTCACCATTTTCACCGGTGCCTTCCTCCTGTTTCAGGTCCAGCCGTTGATCGGAAAATACATTCTGCCGTGGTTCGGCGGCGGACCCGGGGTCTGGACCACCTGCCTGCTGTTTTTCCAAACGCTGCTGCTCGGCGGCTACGCCTACGCGCATTTCTCGTCGCGCCATCTCACCCCGCGGCGCCAGGCCATGGTGCATGGCGGACTGCTGCTGCTTTCGCTCGCCTTGCTTCCGATCATTCCGTCGGAGAGCTGGAAGGCCCATCTCGCGGGCGATCCGATCCTGCACATCCTGATGCTGCTCACCGTCTGCATCGGCCTGCCCTACTTCGTGCTCTCATCGACCGGGCCGCTGATGCAGCAATGGTTCAGCCTGACCCAGCCCGGCGTCTCGCCCTACCGGCTGTACGCGCTCTCCAACATCGGCTCGCTGCTGGCGCTGATCAGCTATCCCTTCTATTTCGAATCCCACTTCACCCGCCACGCGCAGGCCAATCTTTGGTCTGTCGGGCTCGGATGCTTCGTCCTGTGCTGCGGCTACTGCGCCTGGCGCCTCTGGCGGGATGCCGCGACGGGACGCGTGCTCAACACGCGCGCGGCCGCTGCCGACGTCGGGCAGCCGGATGACAAAAAGACATCGCCCCTGGACAAGCTCCTCTGGATCGCGCTGCCGGCGGTCGCCTCGATCCTCCTGCTCGCGACGACGAACAAGCTCTGCCAGGAGGTCGCGGTCGTCCCGTTCCTCTGGGTGCTGCCGCTGAGCCTGTACCTGCTCAGCTTCATCCTCTGCTTCGATCACCCGCGCTGGTACCGCCGCGGGCTGTTTGTCGGCTTGCTCGCCGTGGGCATCGGCGTGGTCTGCTACCTTCTGGCGGAGGGCAACTCCGCGCCGCTGGCGCAGCAGATCACCGGCTATACGGCGACGCTCTTCGTCGCCTGCATGATCTGCCACGGCGAACTCTACCGGCTCAAGCCGCCGCCGCGCCGGCTCACCTCGTATTTCCTCCTCATCGCCGCCGGCGGCGCGGTGGGCGGATTCCTCGTCGCGGTGGTGGCTCCGCTCGTGTTCAACGAATACTGGGAGCTGCAGGCCGGCTATTGGGCCCTGAGCTATCTCATCGGCGTGCTCTGCTTCCGCCACAAGAGCCGCGCGTTCGCCATCGGCACCGCCACCGGGATCGTGGGCGCCACGATCATGGTGCCGCTTCTACGGGCCTCGAGCCAGGCCAACGGCGGACTCTTCGACCGCTTCCAGGCGCTTTATCAAGACTACTTCGTCAGCGCCGGCTCCTGGGACAAGGTCCGGCAGTTCGCCGGCGTCACCTGGGATGAGATCCACTCGTTCTACGGTCAGTACTGGCAATGGGTCGTCCTCGTGCTCCTGGTGTTCATCGGCTGCGTGCTCACGCTGCCCCGACGCGGCTGGGTGCGGCAGTGGCAGCCGCGCATGGTGTCGTTCATCATGTTCTGCTCGGTCGGGCTCGGCATGCTCTTCCTGATCCAGATGCGCCGCAGCGACGATGAGAGCTCGGATCACGTCCGACTCAGCGCCTCACGCAATTTCTACGGCACGCTCAAGGTCTTCGACTACAGCACGAGCGAGCCCGAGGGACATTATCTCTCGCTCCTGAACGGCGCCATCACCCATGGCATCCAGTTCGAGACGATGCCGCAGTCGATGTGGCCGACGAGCTACTACGGTGAAAACAGCGGCGTGGGGCTCGCCCTGCAGCACCTGTCGGCGCCGGTCGGCCACCGGCGCATCGGACTCGTGGGCCTCGGCACCGGCACGCTCGCCGCGCACGGCCAGACGGGCGACTACCTGCGGATCTATGAGATCAACCCGGCGGTGAAGGAGCTGGCCCTCCATCGCTTCAGCTACCTCGCCAACACGCCCGCCAAGGTCGACATCGTCCTCGGTGACGCGCGGCTGTCCATGGAGCAGGAGCTCGCGGCGAACCAGCCGCAGCAGTTCGACCTGCTCGCGCTCGACGCGTTCAGCAGCGACGCGATTCCGGTCCACCTGCTGACGAAGGAGTCGTTCGAGCTCTACCTCCACGAGCTCAAGCCCGACGGCGTCATCGCCGTGCACACCTCCAACCGCTACCTCGACCTGCGCCCCGTGGTCGAGAACCTCGCCAAGCATTTCAACCTCGGGATCGCGGTGATCTCCGACGACGACGAGAAGGATTGGTGGATCTATCGCACGACCTGGATCCTCGTGACCAAGAACCAGGCGATGCTCGACAAGCCCGAGATCAGCTCGGTGACCGACACGTCCGAGCACGCCGAGAAGCCGGTCGGGCTCTGGACGGACGATCACGCGAGCCTGTATCAGATCCTGAAGTAGCCCCGCGCCGCTCGAGTAGCCCCGGACTGCTCGACCACTGAAGTTGGCCGCGAAAAGGCGCAAACGACGCAAAAAAACGAGCCCCTCACCGGCGGATCGTTTTTACGTCGTTTGCGCCTTTTTGCGGCCAATGGCTTTCAATGGATTGGTGCGTCGCGTCGCACCTTAGGGGAAAACCCCATGGGACATGCCACCGCCGTCGCGGAACCCGCCCCGAGGGCAGGCTACCATGGCGGGTAGTATCAACCCATTCATACCCATGCCCACCCTCCTCCTGATTCCCGCTTTCGCCGCTGTCGGCTATTCCATCCTGTACCTGGTCTTCGGCGGCGGCCTTGGCGGCGCCGTGATCATTTTCCTCATCGCGAAAATGTTCGGCAAGTAAGTGGACGAGAAGCGCGGGTCCCGCTCGCTCTTCAGTTGCTCGTGCAGGTTAAGCAAACATGCGGCGTGCTCAGCCGCCGCGCAGCACGTTAGGGACTAACTAGGGACAATGCCCTTACCCTTTCCGGTCAGATCTCTTTCAGGCCGCCAAATTTCTCGGATCGGCCTCGGTATTTCTCCTGTAAAAAAACCGGATCGGGGGATCGGAGTTCTTCACAGGAGTCGATCCGAGGACGGAAGAGGTCGATTCTCTTTCTTTAAGGTAGAGCGTTATCGGGGTTGTGTCCTAATTTGGCCGATTCTCGAAAAGAATCTTTCTCGTTTCTCTTTCTCCACTGCCTTTGAGGAACGAAAGAGAAGGAGAAAGAAGAAAGAGAACGATTTGCTCGATTGCCGCCAAATTAGGACACGACCCGTTATCGACATTTGCTCGATTGCCGCCAAATTAGGACACGACCCGTTATCGACGAATCCGGACGCACGAATGAGCCGCTCCGGTGGTCCGGTCATTCCGCAACCCGCAATCCGCCTTCCGCAATCCGCGAGCAAATTGTCGACTCGCCCGCTGTTCTGCCCCGAAACGTGGCTTGCTGACGGCCCGCGGCGCTAAACGGATTGCGGGGCTCGTCCCGTCGCCTCACCAAGGGTTCCATGGATCGTGCCGTCACCGCCCAAGGAGAACCGTCTTCGTCTTCCGTCACGCCCCAGACGGCCCTGCTGCGAATCCTGCTCGCGCTCAGCTTTTCCCATCTGCTCAACGATACGCTGCAGTCGCTCATTCCGGCACTCTATCCGCTGCTGAAGACTTCCTACGGGCTCAGCTTCGCGCAGATCGGAATGATCACGTTCGCCTTCCAGGTGACCGCGTCATTGCTGCAGCCGCTGGTCGGCATCTTCAACGACCGCCGTCCCCGGCCCTACTCCCTCGCCACCGGCATGGGGCTGACCCTCCTCGGCCTCGTCCTGCTTTCCCAGGCGAACACCTTTCATCTCCTGCTGTTCTCGTCGGCGCTGGTGGGCCTTGGCTCCGCGATCTTCCATCCCGAGGCGTCGCGCCTCGCCCGCCTGGCCTCTGGCGGCAAGCACGGTTTCGCCCAGTCGCTGTTCCAGGTCGGCGGCAATCTCGGCAGTTCGCTCGGGCCGCTGCTCGCCGCGGCGGTCGTGGTGCCCCGGGGACAGGCCCATTTGCTCTGGTTCACCCTCCTCGCCTTCCTGGGCATCGGCATCCTGTGGCGCGTCGGTCGCTGGTATCACCGCAGCCTCGCCCAGCCCCGGAAAGCGTCAGCGTCCACCCGCCCCGCCGGTCATTCCACGCTGACCCGAGGCCGGGTCGCGGTCGCGCTCGCCGTGCTGATCGTCCTCATTTTCTCCAAGTACATCTATCTCACGAGCCTCACGAGCTACTACACGTTCTACCTGATCGGAAAATTCGGTCTCTCGGTGCAACGGGCGCAAGTCTACCTGTTCATCTTCCTCTTCGCCGTCGCCGCCGGCACGATCCTCGGCGGGCCGCTCGGCGACCGCTACGGCCGGAAGTACGTGATCTGGATTTCCATCCTCGGCGTCGCGCCGTTCACGCTGCTGCTGCCTTACGCCGGCCCCGGCTGGTCGCTGGTCTTGACCATTATCATCGGTGTGATCCTCGCCTCGGCCTTTTCCGCCATCCTGGTCTACGCCCAGGAGCTCGTGCCCGGCAAAGTGGGGCTCATCGCCGGCCTGTTCTTCGGCTTCGCCTTCGGCATCGCCGGCATCGGCTCGGCGCTCCTCGGCTGGCTGGCCGACCACACCAGCATCGCGCATGTCTTCCATCTCTGCAGCTTCCTCCCGCTGCTCGGCCTGCTGACGGTCTTCCTGCCGGACCTCGAGGTGGATCGCGGGCACTGAGTCTCGCACGCTTCCTTTTGGGTTTCGCTCTGCCGGTAGGCAGCCGCGCAGGACTGATCCGCTCCAAGGGCGGAAGACGACAGAGGGTTGGCCGCAAAGAGGCACCAACACCGCAAAATCCAATCCGCGCGGTGGATCGAATTTTGCGTCATCTGCGCCTTTTTGCGGCCAACTCCGATCCGTCGGCCGCCTCCTCCGTCAGTTCGCCACGTCGATCTCGCAAGATCGGTCGAAAAACGTGTACGGGATTTTTTCCTTCGGGCTGAAGCGCGTGATCCGAAACAGCACGGTGTGTCGGCCTGGCTGGGTGAACGTCGTTTCGTAGCGTCCGCTCCAGCGCTGGTGTTCGTCTTCGCCCGCCTCCAGCCGGCCGAGGGGCTGGCCCGTGGTGGCGTCCACCACGTCGATCAGGTTGAGCTCAGCCGCCGCGTCGAAGGCGCGGTAATCGATCGCGATCGGACGGCCGACCACCGCCGTGGATGGAGCGCGGATTTCTCCCACGGCGGACGCCGCCTCGACCCGAAAGAGCAGCGTGGTCGTGGCGGTGCCCACGGCGTTGCGGGCGGTCACTTCGACGGGAAACGTTCCGGCGTGCGCAAAGCGTCCGACGAGGCGGCTCCTTCGTTCATCGAAAGCGAGACCGTCCGGGAGGCCGCGGACCTGGTAGCGCACCGGACCGTAGATCGCCTGCAAAGGATAAGTGCACTCCGCCTGGACCGACCAAAGCACCTCCTCCGCCGGAGGAAATCGCGGTGGCCCGGGTGGCGGGGCCGGCAGATGGTGGACCTCATCGGGCGACCGCTGCAGCAGCTTCGCCAGTTCAACCCCGGGTGCGCCCTCCGCCGCTCGCAGAGATCGCCGTTCGTAGAGGGTCGTCGGCATGCCTTCCAGCTCGAGCGTGTCCACGCGGCGCAAGTTCGCTTCGCACCACTCGCGCAATGCCGGCTGCAGCGCGATCATCTGGCGGTTGAACGGCCAGGGCGTGGCATCCGCGCTGGCGCCGGTCAGCAGACAGACGAAATCGCTCTGCGCGAGCTGCGCGAAGACCGTTTCCCGGGTGGCTTCGAACAGCCCGGTGGGCAACGTCTCGTCGATCTGCCGCCAGCGCTGGTGCCGCTCGTAGCCGAGCACCCGGAACGTCGGTCCGTTGACGCCATCCAGAATCCACGTGACCGCGAGGCGAGGCCGTTCGAGTCCGCATTCCTCGGCGCGGTCGTAAACATAGTCGGCCAGCGCCACGATTCTTTCCGCCGCCCGCTCCTCCGCCGGTGACGGACGAGTGCGCGCCACGCCGGTGATCACGATCAGCAGCGCGCCGGCGCCCGCCAGCACCGCCACCCCGCCTGCCACGCGCGGTTTGGTCCGTCGCATGAGGCAAACACAGGCCAGGATCCCGAACCAGGCCGCGGTCGGCGCGAGGATGCTGACCGGCTGCGCCGCCTTGAGCGTGTGCTCCGCCAGCACCGCCGCGGGAGCCACGAGAAAAATACCGGCGGTGATCCAGGCCTCGCGCAACCCGGAGGGCGCCGCGGCTGGGACTGCCTCGCTGGAAAAGCGCCGTCCGACGGCCAACGCCCCTGCCGCTCCCGCCATCAAGACAAGCGCGGCCCAACCCACCTGCCCGAGCAGCAATTCCGAGCTGAGCCACTCGATCGAAGCCCAGGGTCCGAGATGCGGGTCACGCAGCGCACGCTCGGGTCCGGCGACATGCCCGCCCCAGTAGTAACCGTAAATCGCCGCCCGATTGTGCCAGAAGCTGGGCCCTGCGATCGCCCGCGCCCCCCCTCCGGACCGCCCCCGGCGCCCGATCCGGGCCCGCCGGTCGGATTGCACCAGCAGCACGCCCAGGAAAAGGACATAGACGGCCGCGAAATAAACCGCGGTGAGATGCCGGGTGAGCAGCACGAGGCCCACCGCTCCGCCAAACAGCGCCGCTCTCCGCACCGAGCGAAAGCCGTCGCCCGCCATCGCCACGCCAAGGGCCACGCCGTACGCGCAGGCCGCCATCCAATCCAGTCGGAAGTCGGCGATCGAACCCGAGCCGCCCACCCACCCGCACTGCAGCGCCGCCATGAAGGCGAGACCGATCCACGCCGCCGGCCATGAATCCGCCAGCCTTCGCGCCGCGAAAAACGTCACCGCCTGGAGAATGACGAGAGCAAGCAGGTTCACCGCCAGCGCGCCTTCGCGCGAAGGACCGAACAGAAGAAAAATCCCCAGCGCCCAAAAATCGTGCAGCGTTCCCTGCGGCGCGATGTTCGTCAGCGTTTCACGAACGCCTGCTGCGATGCCGGCGTCCTGCGCCCGTTCATAACCCCGATAGGCCTCGGTGAGGTACTGCACCTGGTCGAACCAGCGCGGATAGATCCACGCCTGCCGGCGCACGATCATCGCGTCAAAAAAGGCGAACTCCGCCACCAGCACCAACACGAGCGCGCAGAGATGGATCGACTTCAACTTCATGAAGAGAGGCGCGCGGCGTGGGGAATCCGCCCCTCACCGAGGGTGCGGCCCCGTCTGTCTAAAAGACACCCGAGCCGGTGCAATCATCCATCCGGCAAATATCTGGCAACTGCGCCGGCTGGAAAAAATGCGCGCTGACATTGGCCATCGCTTGAGACCGAAGCCTTCACGCCTACGCTCAAGCATAGCCAATCTGGAACTCAGGAAATCAGGAACGAAACCAATCATATGCTCCGACGTAGGGGACTTCTTCACAGACGCCCGTTCGTGTCGCCAACCGGGAACCCGGGCTTCCGTAAAGAACGTCCGGACACACTCCGCGTCATATGGATCGCGTTCGTTCCTGATTTCCTGAGTTCCAGATAACAAAATCATTCCGCCATGAACGTCACGCGTCGCCAGATTGTTGCCCGGGTATTGACAGGTCATTGC
>CALFNJ010000514.1 GCA_937902865.1 uncultured Opitutaceae bacterium | reverse complement strand
GCTACCTGCACCGGAAAACCACCTTTTCCTACCCCCTGTTGCTGGCGGCCTTTCATTACGGCCTCGATTACGTGGAGGACCGCAATTTCAACCTCGGCCGCATTGCGGTGCCGGACAATGCAATCTACCGCCGGCTCTGGGCGGGGGAGCTGACACCGGTGCCGACGCCTTAGCTAGGAATCGACGGTTGCGGAAAAGAAAAAACCCACGGCGGAAACCGTGGGTCAAAGTGCTTAACTTCCTTTTGATCAGGCCTTTTCGACCAGACCGGCTTTGATGGCCTTGACCGACACCCACACGCGCTTGGTGCCGCCATTGGCGGTCTTGATGCGGATGCGCTGCAGGTTGGGGCGGAACTTGCGCTTGGTGATGCTCGTCACGTGCGTGCCGATACCGCCGCTTTTCTTCGACTGCCCCTTGCGGTTGATGCTGTTGCCCTTGACGGGGCGTTTACCGGTGATTGCGCAGATTCTGGCCATGGTGATTTCGATTTGATTAAAGGTTGACGAATAAAGAGCCGGCTCGGGCTGAAGCAAGGGGAATCTTGCCTCAAATTCACGCCCTGGATCCGTGCAACACCTGAAACTTCTGGCCGAGGTTCGAGGGATGCAAGAGCTGTAGCAGCGAGAGCTTCTTCGGGCTGAATCCGGTGGCTTCGGCCGCGGTCAGGCGCGCGATGTAGTCCGCCGCGTGGTGCACAAAAAAGGCCTCCTGTGATTCGAGAGTCACCGCGCGAAAGCCGGAGGAACGCAGGCTTTCGCCCAGCCAGTCCCAACAGATGTGACAGGTGAGATCCTGTTCTCCCGGGCGTGCGAGCAACTCGTTGGACTGCGTGTGGCGATGGTAGGCGCGGGCGGTGCCTGCGGGATAACTTTCCGAGAGTTCCTGAAAGCTGCGGCCGTAATCACAGGCAACGAACAACCCCTGCCAGGGCTGTGCGGCGATCTGTGCCGCCAGTTTCGCCGCCGCGAGCGGCGCATCGAAAACTTGATTCTCCTGCGGGGAAACGGGCAGCGGAGCGGGGGTGGCTGAGGCGATTTCCACTTCGATCAGCGACCCCTCTCTCAAGGCAACGCCGAGCTCGCGCCATGCGCCGCCGCGAAAAACGTAGCGGTGGAACGGCTGGGCATCGAAGAGCTCGTTGGAAAACACGACGCACTGGCCGCTGAGGTCGAGCTGATCCGTCAAACGGACGGTTCGGGCAGCTCCGAAAGGATGCGCCACTCCTGTCATGATTCCCGAATCTGACTCGGAGCCGATTTCGACGAAGGTGTAATCGCGAGGATTCTGGCCTGCCAGCAGGTCGAGGCAGGCGGCGGTGATGAGCTCGCCGAAGAGCGGTCCGCTGGTGCTCGCGGTGAAGAAATCGGTGCCGCGACCATATCCCACCCGCGGGCCGGAATGCCGATAGTAGCCCAACGTGGGATGATACAACGCCAGCTCCATGAACTGCGCGAAAGTCAGGATTCCCGCCGCTCCGGCAGCCGCTTGAAAAGCCGCGGCAAAATTCGGCGGAACGCCGGCTGCGGATGGAGATGTGCCTGACGAACCCATTTACAAAGGGAAGCGGATGCACACAGTCAGAGGCATGTTCAAACGCATTCTCGTCGTCTCCGCCGGAGCGGCCTTCGGGCTGGCGCTGGCCTTGATGACGGCGCACTGGGCGCTCGCTTGGAGTTGGTTCTGGCAGCACCGCGATCTGGATCGCTCGTCAGACTACATGCGCGAGGTCCTGCAACTGGTGAACGAGAACTATGTCGACGCGAACGACTCGAGTTACGACAAGCTGACGCATTCCGCGTTGCACGGCATGATCGAGTCGCTGGATCCGCACTCCGAGTTCATGGAGTCGGATGACTACCGCGAGATGGAGGAGGAAATGAGCGGAAAGTTCGGGGGCATCGGCATCCAGGTGGAAATCCGCCAGGGTCACGTCATCGTGATCGCCCCGATCGTGGGAAGCCCCGGCGAACGCGCGGGCATCCTGCGCGGAGACGAGGTCGTGCGCGTCGATGACAAGGCCGTGGAAAAGGGCGCGACGATGAATGCGGTGATCGACCGTCTGCGCGGTCCGGCGAAGACGACGGTCAGAATCGGGCTGTACCGGCCGAGCACCAACAAGACCTTCGAGCTCACGCTCACGCGCGAGGTCATCAAGGTGGACAGCGTGCGCGACGCGAAGGTGCTGCCCGGTGGTATCGGCTATCTCCAGCTGACGGAATTCTCCGAGCAGAGCGGGGTCGAATTTGAGCAGGCGCTGGGACGCCTGATGCAGGACGGAGCCACCAGCCTGGTGCTCGACCTGCGCAACAATCCCGGCGGCCTACTCAACGCGGCCGTGGAAGTGGCCGAACCTTTCTTCCGCAAGGGTGAGCTCATCGTGTACACGCAGGGCCGCAAGGCGGATGATCGGGACGAATATCGTTCCGAGTCGAAACGCGAGCCGCTCAAGCTGCCGATGGCGGTCTTGATCAATGCCGGCAGCGCGAGCGCGGCGGAAATCGTGGCCGGAGCCCTCAAGGATACCGGCCGGGCTGTGATCGTGGGGGAACGTTCGTTCGGCAAAGGATCGGTGCAGTCAGTTTTTCGCCTCAAGAATGGCGAGGGTTTGCGCCTCACGACGGCGCGCTACTACACGCCGAGCGGCGTGAGCATCCATGAGAAGGGAATTGAACCGCAGGTGACGGTCGTCATGACCCCCGACGAGGATAGCAAACTTCGGCTGCAGCGGGCGCGTTCCGATGTGATCGCTCCGAAGGACTTCGAGGAGCGCTTCTCCTTTGCACCCATTGAAGACCGGCAGTTGCAGGCGGCGGTCGACGTCTTGAAAGGTGTGACGGCCTTCTCCGCGCATGCAGCGATGGCGGCGACGGAACACTGATGGGATGATCCTCGCGCTTGAAAGCTCGTGCGACGAGACCGCCGTGGCGGTGTTCGATCCGATGCGCGGTCTGACGGGGGAGTGGGTGCACAGCCAGATCGCCCTGCATGAACGCCATGGTGGAGTCGTGCCCGATCTGGCGACCCGCGAACACCTGCGCCACTTTGGGCCGCTGCTCGCACGCGCGCGGGCGACGGCCGATTTTTCAAAGCTGTCGCACATCGCGGTGACGCGCGGGCCCGGACTGGCCGCCTGCCTGGCCATCGGCGTGGCCGCCGCCAAGGCGCTGGGGATTTCCCTGCGCATTCCAGTGGTGGGCGTGAATCATCTCCGCGGTCACGTCTGGTCGCCCTTTTTGCCAGTGCACGCGGAAGCCCCGGAAGGATTTCGAAATCGTCTTCGCGCGCTGATGCCGCATCTCGGCCTCATCGTTTCGGGCGGCAACACCCTGCTTTTTTCCGTGAATGAAGACCTCCGCGTTCACGTGATCGCGTCGACGCGGGATGATGCGGCGGGTGAGGCGCTGGACAAAGGGGCGAAACTGTTGGGGCTCGGTTATCCCGGAGGTCCGCTGGTGGAACGCCTCGCCGCGGGTGGCCGCACGGACGCCTTCGATTTTCCCCGGGGCATCGGCCGGCGCGACGAGCTTGATTTCAGTTTCTCGGGATTGAAGACCAGTCTGCGCTATCAGCTGGAGAAGATGTCCACCGTGGAAGTCGAAGCCCGGAGGAACGATCTTTGCGCGAGCTATCAGCAG
>CALFNJ010000513.1 GCA_937902865.1 uncultured Opitutaceae bacterium | reverse complement strand
AGGGCGAGGCGTCCCCGCCGAGCCGCGGCTCACCGGGACGGTTCGCCCTACCCTCTGAATCAAGGCTTCAGCTGGACCAAGCCGCCGGTTGCGACGACGCGCTGCGCCTCCACCGTGATCGTGGCGCTCGCGAGGCCCGGACGCTTGGCGGTGAGCGTGATTTTTCCGGGCTCGAAGGTGGAGCGGACGAACACGCGGTTGATCCCGCATTCGGTGTCCAGATAGGTGTGGTTGATCGAGTCGGGCTTGAACTCGTTGACGCCACCGCGCCAGACCGCAGGGCCGCTCAGCTCGAAATCCACCCGCGCCTGATCCGTCGGGCAACGGTTGCCTTGCCCATCGACCACCTCGACGTCGAAGAAGGCGATATCCCCGCCGTCGGCGGAAAATCCCCGCGGTGAGACATGCGGCGTGAGCCGGAGCGCTTTTGCTGGGCCGGCCGTCTTCAACTCATGCTCGACGAGTGCCCGACCATTGGGGTCGAGGCCCACCGCCTTGATCGACCCCGGCGCGAACGCGATCTCCGGAAAAGCGAAGGTGAAGGTATCCCGCGCCTGGCCTTGGTTCATCCGGCCGACCGACTTGCCGTTGACGAACAACTCGACGGACGCGACGTGGCTCGCGATGACATCGACCGTCTTCTTCGTGCCGGCGGGATAGGACCAGTGGCCAATGATGTGGATGTCGGGCTGGCGCGGGCTTTGCATCACTCGCGCGGCGTAGAAGGCCTCTTTCGGAATCCGCACGCCATCCACCTTGCCGCTGGACCGGGCCGTCTCCGTGTCGGGATTGCGCCCGAGTTGCAGGCTGTCGGCCCAGACGATCGAGGCGTAGGCCGACCAGCGCGCTTCCCGCGGATCGTCGAGGCTGATGCGATGCGACCAGTAGTCATCGTAGTTCTTCACCTGCGCGAGGGCGAACTGCTCCGAGTTCAGGTTCCACGTGTCGTTCGGACCCTTCTTGAAGCCAAAGCTCGGCGGCGAATCATTGTCCCAATACGTCCGCAGCGACTCCTCGCGGAACGATTCCGTCTCGATCACGGGCGCGAGGTCGCGCCGCTCGAAGCTGAAGGCGCGGAACAGCTGCGTGGGCGTGCCGAGTTTGTCCACGCGCGGATCCTGCGCGAGCATCACGCCGAAATACTCCGCCACGCGCGCGTTCCGGTCGGCCTGCCCCGGGCCCGCCCCCGGATCGGCATCCGCGGGCATGTTGGCGGCCTCGCCCACCGGCGTCGCCGGCAGCGACCGACAGCCCATGACGCGGCCGCCGGACGGATCGAACTCCTTCCGCAACGCCACCATCTCCTCCATGCGGCTGGCGGGGATGCCGTTGTTGCCGGCTTCCCAGAAGAGGATGCTCGGGCTGTTGCGGAAATAGACGATCGTCCGGCGCATCACCTCCACGCGCTGCTTCCACTGGATCGGGTCCTTCGGGTTGACCTCCTTGTCGCCCGCGGGGCAGACCTGCACGAGGCCGACGCGATCGCAGGCGTCGGAATTCTGGCGGGTCGGGGCGGTGTGCATCCAGCGCACGTAATTGCCGTTGCTCGCGGCCATCAGCTTCATGTCGAAGTCGTGCAACCAATCGGGATAGGCTGCGCCGATCGCCGCCCATTCGTTCACGCTGCGCTGCGCCCAGCCGGTGAGCCACGTGAACTGGTCGTTGAGATAGACGCCGCCCGTGCCGGCGCCCCCCTTGAACTCCGTCTTGCGGAAGCCGGTCGTGACCTTGTTCACGTCCACCACCCGGCCGGCAACGGTCAGCATCGTATAGACGGAATAGAGATTCGGCTGCGCCGGGCTCCACCAATGCACGCCAGTTATCGGACCGCTCAGGCGAGCCGTGCCCGTCTCGCCGTCGACCATGTCGAGCGGCTCGCCCTGCAGCCGGGCAACGACATTGCCCGCCGAGTCCGCCACGACGGCGGAAAATCCGATCACGGCCTGATCGCCCGACTGGTTCCGTACCTGCGATTCGATGTTCAGCACGGCGCGTCCACCTTTCACGTCGTGATCGGTGGCGTAGACATACACGCCGGTCGTGCCCAATCCGTTGAGGAGCGGCAGCGTCTGATGAATCTTCGGCAGCACGTGCAGCCGGACGTTGCGATTGATGCCGCCAAAGTTGGGATTGAAGTCCTTCGACTCCCACTGGAAGACGACGCCAGTCCCCTCCTCCTTGTAGTCGGTGACATTGGTGATCCAGACCGCGAGCACGTTGTCCTTGTCGCCAAACTGCACGGCCTCGGTGATGTCGATGCCGCACGCCGTGACGCCGTCCTCATACTTGCCGACCGGCTGGCCGTTCACCCAGAACTTTGCGGCCTGTCGCATGCCCTCGAACTCGATGACGATCCGGCTGCCCGCGGCGCTCGCCGGGAGCTTGAAGTGCTTCCGATACCAAGCCGGCCCCATGTAGAGCGTCTTTTCGCCGCCGCGAGAGATGTACTCGTCGTAGCTGTCGACGTCGTTCCAGGTGTGCGGTGTGCTGACCGTGTCCCATGAACGGTCATCGAATGCCGGCGCCTGCGCTCCGGCGACGTCCTGCTTCACGAACTTCCAGCCGAGATTGAAATCATACACCGTGCGCTCGGAAGCCGGCGGCGCGTAAACGTCGGCGTTCGCCGCCGAGACGAACGCGAGCAGACCCACGATGAGGCCGAGGCCGCAGCGCCAATGGAATGGCTCGCGGGAAAAAATGAGTGCGAAAAAACAACGACGGCGATGATCGGACATAGGATGAATATGGGGATGGGCTGAGTGAGCGGAGGCAAAAAAGCTTTCTCTGCGGCTCCGTGCCTCGGTGCCTCTGTGGTGACATTCCGAACCCCGACCCTAGTTGGCGCTAGCCACGCGGAAAGCGCCGCGCTTTGTTACCGTAACAACCCTTTCCCCTCTTTGCGCCCGCCAGCCATGCCCGATCGCGCGCCCAAGCGTTCCTCCCGCCTCAGTCTTCGCCACATCGCCCTCGCCGCCGGCGTGAGCACCATGACCGTTTCCCGCGTCCTGCGGAACCGGCCCAACGTGAAGCCCCTGCTGCGGAAGCGCGTGCTGAAGGCGGCGGCGGACGCGGGCTATCGTCCCGACCCGGTGCTGTCGAAGCTCATGCACCACCTGCGCCGGCGCACCAAGGACTCCTATCTCAGCGCGATCGCTGCCGTCACGGACATCCCCGAAGAGATCGAGCCGCACACCGCGAAACTCGTGCGCGCCGGCGCGCGGCGCCAGGCGGAGCAGCTGGGCTACCGCCTGGAAGTTTTCCGGCTGAAATCCACGACGACGCCCGACCGGAACTTCGAACGTATCCTGCTGAGCCGCGGCATCGAAGGCATCCTGCTCCAACAGATGACCGTGCCCTCGAAAGTCGATCGCCTCGTGAAATGGCCGCACTTCGCCGTCGTCGCCGCAACCGCCAGCCTCCTCTCCCCGGACTTCGTGCGTGTCGGTCCGAACTATTTCTTCAACGCCCGCCTCCTCTGCACCGAACTCGCCGCCCGCGGCTGCCGGCGCATCGGCTACGTCGGGTCGAAAACGTTCTCGATTCGCACCAACGACGCCTTCCTCTCCGCCGCGCTCCTCCTCGCCCAAACGTGCGGGCAGAGCCCGGTGTCTCCCCTGATCTTCGCCGATCAGGCCGCGTTCGATCGAGAATTCCGTCCCTGGCTCGCCCGCGAAAAGCCCGACGCCCTGATCGTCCACGATGAAAACTTCGTCCCGATCATCCGCGCCCAGCTCGCCTCCCTTTCCCGTCGTTCCCCGCTGATCGCGAGCACGAGCGTCAATCCGCTCAACCTCACCTGCCCCGGCATCGACGAACGCCTCGAGCTGGTCGGTCGCAACGCGGTCAACGTCCTCGCCGGCATGCTGAACCGGAACGAGAAAAACCTCCGCGCCGTGAACGCCACGACTCTGGTCGAGGGGCGCTGGGTCGAGCCTGTAACCTAGTTTGCTCGCTCGGTATCGCCACCAGTAGCTCGGACAAGATCTGGAGCCGGGAACCGACGATAGAATCTGCAAATCTGCGGCCTGACCCTTCGGGTTGGTTCTGCTCCGGCGGCCGAGACGACGGCAGCAATGATGTCGGCGCGGCTATAGTGCTCCGAGGCGGTCATCATCGGCAGGCGGCTGGTGCCCAAATGAGGCCTCCATGACCGCATCTCCGCGCTTGGCGCGCAAACGGGGTTGTCCTACGGTCGCAGCCTGTGAGCGCGCTCCCTCCACCGCTGCCTGAAAGCTGTCTGGACTCCTCGCGGGATGCGGGCGCGACCTCACCGCTGAACTACACGACGCGCAATCACGCCCTCGCCCCCGTGACGACGTGGACGCTCGCCGGCGCGGTTTTGCGGATTCAGGAAAAAGACGCTGCGCTCCGCACGGTCCCACTTTCCGAGGTACGGGAGCTGCGGCTCGAATTCACGCCGAACCGCGCGGAGCAAAACCGGTATCGCTGCCGGCTCCTGCTCGCGTCGGACATTTCCCTCGAGTTCTACAATCGCCGCTGCAACGGCGTCCTGGATTTCACCGACACCAGTGCCGCCTATGCGGCCTTCGTTCGCGCCTTGCACGCCGCGCTCGCGGCGCACGCGCCGGGCTGTCGCTTCATGGCCGGCCGGTCGCCGCTCCTTTTCTGGGTCAACTGCGCGATCCTCGTCTGCGTCGCCCTCGTCGTCGTGGGCGCACTGATCTTTTTCCTCCTAGCCGGTCTGCTCTGGGTCGCGCTCCTCAAGGTGGTGATCATCCTCGTCGCGACGCCCACCGCGATCGCCTGGGTGAAGCGCAACCGCCCCCTCACCTACCCACCCGCCGCGATCCCGCCGCAGGTGCTGCCCGCACCCTAGCCGCTTTCGCCGCCTCGCTGGTCCATGTCGGGCCTTCGGGCCCGTTAGTGCCAAAGTTAAGTCGTTCTTCTCAAACGCCTAAAATGGCGGGATGGACGGGACTCGAAAGGCGCCGGTCCATTGAAGTTAAGTCGCGAGCAGATCACGGACTTAGTTTTGGGTTAGTGGTTTAGAACATGAAATTGCCCGAATCGAATTTCGGTCACCGGAAGGTTTTTTCGCCAGTTTTGGCAACCTTGAGACAACCTCTTTCTCCTCGAGAAACTCCGCGGAGAAGCACGAAGGCGATTTTGTCGAGGTAACTTCCAGTGAAAACGCGGCCGATGTCTGCAAAGAATCGCG
>CALFNJ010000512.1 GCA_937902865.1 uncultured Opitutaceae bacterium | reverse complement strand
CTGGCCGGCGACGTCCTCGCCGGCGCCCTCGGCGGGCGGATGGAGGCGACCGAGCTGCGCCGGAGGCTGGAGCCGTTTGGCATCGGCGACGAGGCGGCGGCGCTGGTACTCCTCGATCAGCGCGCCCTGGTCGCGCTTGGACATCTTGCCCGGGCCGTTCTGCTTCAGGATGAGCGGGATGTGAGCGTACACCGGCACCGGCGCGCCGAGCGCCTGGAACAGTTCCACGTGCTTGCTCGTGTTCGACAGATGATCCTCACCGCGGATCACGTGGGTGATCTGCATGGTGATGTCGTCCACCACGTTCACGAAGTGGAAGACCGGATTCCCGTCGGAACGCACGATCACGAAATCCTCGTCCTCGATCCGCTCGACCCGGCCGCGGATCTGATCATCGATCACGGCCGGCGTGTTTTTGACCTTGGTGACGGTTTTCTTGCGGTGCTCGTCGTAAACCTCCGAGCGGTCGCCCAGCAGCTTGAAGTACACGGCGCCGTCCTTCTCGTAGGTCCGGCCGGCCGCCTTCAGCTTCTCGAGATACTCCCGGTAGATGGCTGAGCGCTCGCTCTGCCGATAAGGCCCGAACGCGCCGCCCACCCGCGGACCTTCGTCCCAGTTGAGTCCCAGCCAGGTCAGGCTGTCGTAGATGACATTCAGGAACTCCTCGCTGTTGCGCTCCTTGTCCGTGTCCTCGATGCGCAGCACGAAGACGCCGCCGGTGTGACGGGCGTAGAGCCAGTTGAACAGCGCGGTGCGGGCGCTGCCGATGTGGAAGAACCCCGTCGGACTCGGGGCGAAACGGACGCGGACTTGGGCCATGAAGGGAAAGGATAAAGGACTGACAGGACGCGGAAACGGAATGAAATGCGGACGGACGAAACGTCATCTCCGCCGATTCCGTGCAGCCTGTCAAAAACTCCTCCATCGAAAATGTCCCTGCCCTGTCCGCCCAGCTGGCAGAAGCCGGCCGCGCCGCGGGCTTTCGCGTGGAGACCTACGGCGAGATCGAGGGCTGTCCGCTGCCAGCGCTGACCCGCCGCACGCCCGGACCCCGACCCCGCATTTATCTTTCCGCCGGCATGCACGGCGATGAACCGGCGCCACCGCTCGCCTTGCTCGAGCTGCTGAAGCGCGGTGAATTCGATGGACGCGCCAACTGGTTCATTTGTCCGCTCCTCAACCCGGCTGGCTTGATGCGCGGCACCCGGGAAAACGCCGGCGGGATCGATCTCAACCGCGACTACAAGCGCCTGCGCTCGGCGGAAATCCAACTGCATGCCGCCTGGCTGCGCCGTCAGCCCAATTTCGACCTCACGCTCTGCGTCCACGAGGACTGGGAGTCTGTCGGCTTCTATCTCTACGAGCTCAACACCCGCGCTCGGCCAAGCCTGGCGGAGGGCATCGTTGCGGCGGTTGCCCGCGTCTTCCCCATCGACCTCAGCCCGAGCATCGACGGGCGCGACGCCAAGGGCGGCATCATCCGCCCGAACGGCGATCCGACTTTGCGGGAGGACTGGCCCGAAGCGCTGTATCTGCGCGCCCACCATTCCACGCTCGGCTACACGCTGGAGACCGCCTCTGCCCTGCCCCTTCCCCAGCGCATTGACGCGCACAGCGCCGCAATCCACACCGCCATCGCAGGTCTGCTCGCGAGCACCTGATTCCGAGAGGACCTCCCTTCCCTTGATCGATCTCTGCGTTTCTGCGCCTCTGCGCGAGATCTGCCTACTGTGTGGCCGACCGTGTGGCAGCGCGAAGCCGTAGGGCGGTCTCTGACCCGCCCGAGCAGGTCGAAGACCTGCTCTACGTCAGATCCGGCGTGGAGAGTTGATGAGCCTCACAGAACTCCCTCAGGTCGGCCGGCAAAGACGCAGTGAAAACGCGGTCGAGCCCGGCGCGTCGCAGGTCAATTTCCGCGCAATGCAGCGCCTGCCGCGGCAGCAGGAGCCGTTCGGCCAGCGCGGACGTCCAGCCGTGATCGATGAAATCGAGATAGAGCCTGGCGTCGGGCCCGTAGATTTTGTCTCCGACCAGCGAATGCCCAAGCCACTGCGCATGCGCGCGGATCTGATGCTTCCGGCCGGTTTCCGTCACGACCCGCGCCCAGGTGAAACCGCCGCCCCAGGCAGTCGGGAAAAAATGGGTCTTGGCCGGACGGCCGCCGGGCACCACCGCGGACTTGATGAACACCGGGCTGCCGTAGTCGTCGCCCAGCGGCTGATCCACCTCGACCGGAGCACGCAGCTCTCCGGTCAGGATCGCGAGATAGGTTTTGCCGGCCTTCCGGTCCTGCATCGCGGTCTGCAGCCGGCCCGCCATGCGCGAGTCCTTGGCCAGCACGACGATCCCACTCGTTTCCCGATCAAGCCGGAAGACCAGATGCATCGTGGGCAGCCCCGTGTATTCGCGAGCCGCGCCGACCAGGCTCGACCAAGGGCCGGCTTTCGAGGGATGGCAGACCACATCGCCGGGCTTCGCGATGACCAGCAGCCGGTCGTCCTCGTGGACGATCCAGGATTGCAGTTCCTCCCGGGCGATCAGCCGGGCCGGCCCCTGCTTGGGCCGCGGCGGCCACGCGCAGGCGCGAGGCAATCCTTCCCAGGCGTTTTCTGCGGGAATTTCCTCATTGGGCATTGGCGAAGTCATGGCGCAAAACCCTCCGAAGCGAGTCGGAAGCCTCCTGAGTTAAGCGCTTCTACTAGCTCGATGCTACGACCCTGCCGTCGCGACGTTCCCCGAAAAATTCGCGCGCCGTGGCGCGCATTAAGCTGAGAAACTTTCCTGCGTTCCCGCGGTCGAGTTGGGTTGCAATAGCTGGGTTTCGGATTCAATTCCTCTCCTCGTTCGATGAATGATTTTCCCTCCATGGAAGATCGGTCCGCCCGGGCGGCGGAAAATCTCGGAAGTGCGTCGCGAAGCGATGCCACGAGTCGAACCAACGGCAATTTCAATCAGGACCGGCCTTCCGCCGGCCTTGGTTCAAACCAAAACATACGACGCATCATGAACAGACAAAATAATCAGCAGCACGAAGTGATCGTTTCCGGCATCCATCTTGAACTGACCCCGTCGTTGAAAACCTTTGTTCGCGAGAAGTCGGAGCGATTGTTCCGACACGAGGAGAGAATCATGCGCCTGCGCGTCGAACTCGAATGCGACGCCAAGGAGGCAGTCGGCACGCGCTTCAAGGCCAAGGGCCACGTTGTCATCCAGGGCCCGGACATGAACGCGATGGTGGAGGCCGACGAATGCCACAAGGCCGTCGCCCTGCTCGTCGACAAGCTCGATCGCATGCTCAGCCGCCGCGCCCAGATCTATCGCGCGAGACGGCACAATCTCGTTCCCTCGGAAATGGAAAGCGCCTTGCCCAAAGTGATGTGATCTTCCCTCGCGATCTTCGCTAGTCACCCACGCCCCGGCCTCCGCCGGGGCGTTTTTGTTGGATGTGGGCAGGAGCGTTTACGAATGCCCGCCCTTTGGTTTTTAACGCGGACGCCGCGGACAAAAGAAAACTCAGCGACCTCTCTTCTTCTCCGCGTCCTCCGTGTTAAAAAGCCCAACTCCAGCCAATCCCTCGGCTTGGTTCGGAACGCAGAAATCCCGGAAAAGCATTCGCCTTCCGCTTCTTGGCTTCCTGGCTTCAGAATCAAATCGGATCTCCGAGCCGGACCCCGCGTTACTGCGCTACTGCGCCAGAATCGCCTCGATCTCGACCAGCAGGTCGCGTCGGCAGATGTCCGCCTGCAAATAGGAGACGACATCCTCCGGCCGCAGCAGTTCACGCTCGAGCTGGGCTCGCACGCGGGCCAGGTCCTCCGGATGCCGAATATAGACCTTGAACGCCCGCCGCCAGCCGCCGGCGCCGAAATCAGCGCCCGCGCCAGCGGTCTTCGCGATCAGCCGTAGATTCTCACAGGTGCAGGCCAGCTGCGCTTCCAGATCGTCCGCCGCGACGGTGGCGTGGCCACGAATCGCCGCGGTCCCGGACACGAAAAGCTGCCGGCCATGCTCGGTGGTCACGACGGTCGCGCGGGAAAAGCTCGGCGGACGTGGTCCGTATTCCAGGGGATACTCGAAGGCCGGCACCTGGCGCGGATTCTCGAAATGGCTGGGCTCCGTTTTTCCCGCAAGAAACGCCACCGCCAGCGGCCCCACCATCGAGCCGACCGCGGAACCGGCCGGCAGCCGCCGCTGGAAGTCGCGTCCGAAATGTTTTTCGAATGCCAGCGACCGACCACGGCAGAATCGCCGATAGTTTTCCAGTCCGCCGGTCATCGCATTGATCTGCGGCACATAGTTCCAGATGCGGTAAAGATTCAGCCCCGCCGTCACCGCGAACAGGCCTTGGTAAAGGTCGCCCGCCGCCACCTCCAGATCGATGCCCGCCGCGGCCAACGCAAACCCCGCCAGCCAGGAACCGTTCTGAAACAACGTGTACTTCTGCTTCTGGAAGGGCCCCGTGCGTTCGGGGAGCAGCAGTTCCTCGTCCCGGCCGGCCAGAACCGGCAAGGCCACGGACAGGCGCGGCACGCCGTGCAGCTCGTCCAACGAGGTCCGCGAGCCGAAGCCGATCCGGCAGTCTCCGCTGGAGAGGACGCTGGAAGAAGCTTTGCTCACCGGTGAAATACCCATGGGCCCATTGGGACGAGTGAACCCGGAAAGCGCGATGCGGAAAAATCAGTCATACGCGGCTACAGTCACTTAACTCCATCATCCGTTCCAGCTTGCCGAAGCTCCGTTGCCGCAACCGCAGCGCCTTGAATTGATTTGGCCGCCTGCAGTTTGCGCAGCAGGTGCACGATCGCCCCGACCACCCCCAACAGGCCGAGCGCGATCAGCAGCGTTCCGGTCTTTCCCTCCCACAGGGCATTTCCCCCCAGGATGATCGCCGTCAGATAAGCCGCGGGGATCAGCGTGGACATCGTCACATAGGGTCCGAATGGCACCCGGGTGAGCCCGAGCAGATAGCTCTGCATGAAAAACGGCAGGCCTGGCGCCACCCGGACAAGCGTCGTGACCTGCCAGGCGGTTTCCGCCCGGTTCACCGGCAGGCGGTAGCCGAGGAGTTCCGCCAGGCGCGCCACCAACGGTCGGAGTGCGCGAGCCGCCAGCCAATACGAGAGCGTGACATTGATCGCCACCGCACCGATCGCGCAGGCGATCACCGGACCGGCGCCCATCGTCGGCCCAAAAACCGGGCCCGCGGCCAGGCTGAACGGCATGAGGGGAAATCCCACCGCCGGCAGCAGCGCCATCCCGAGGAAAAAGACCGCCGGCCCTGCTTCCCGCAGGCGCACCACGCCGGCGTCCACTGCCGCCTTCAATTCCGACCAGTGACTTGCTCCCACCAACGCAATGATCACCACCACCGCGGCCAAAGCCGGTTTCGTCCAGGAAGGAAGGCGGCGACGAGGAGAAGTGTTGGCGGGGTTATCCAATCACCGAAGTTTCGACGGGCGAAACGGCTTCAGTCAAATCAAGGCATCGCAGGCCCGCAGCACGACCGAGCGCACGTTCGAAGGGATCAACGCAGCTGTCCGTCTTCCGGCACCACGCAGGAGAAGCCACGCCCGGCCAGGGCCGCGAGCAGCCGGGAAATCGCATGAACACGCACCCGCGGATCCATTCCCCGACCTTCGTGCATGAGCACGATCGCTCCAGGCGCGACTTCCTTCATCACGCGCGCCACGACTTCCTCGGGGTTCCGGCTCTTGAAATCATGGCTGCGGACATTCCATCCGACGCAACCGAGGCCGCGCCGAGCCAGTGCCCCTGCCAGGTACAAATTTTTGATGCCCACGGGCGGGCGGAACCATTTCGGAGCCGCGCCTCCTGTGCGCAACGCCGCCAGCCCTTCGTCGATCTCCGCATTCACGCGGGCCGAACTCGCACACCAAAACAGCCGCGTCGGATGAGTCTGCGTGTGATGCCCAACCTGATGACCGCGGCGAAGAATCTCCGCCACCAGGCCGGGAAGCCGCGCCGCCCTCTCCCCGATCAGGAAAAACGTCGCCCGCGCCCGGTGGGCGTCCAGCAAATCGAGAATTTGCGGCGTGTCGGTCTCGTCCGGCCCGTCATCGATCGTCAGCCAGATTTCCTTCCGCGGCGTCTCGAAACGCATGAACGCGGGACAAACCCATTGCCCCCAAGGCGCGAGGAGGTGGTAGAGAATGACCAGATCAGCCCCGCAAAAACATCCCAGCCCAACCCACGGCATGGGTTTGACCGTCCAGAGAATCACCGCCGCCAGCTTGCCGGCTACGGAGAAAAAAAGCAGAGGACGCAACACCGGGCCATCACATCACGAACGATCCCGGGCCTCGCAATCCTGATATTCAGATCGGAAGCAGGGCTGGCCGCGAAAACACCGCGGAAGACGTGATCTGCCGGCCGCTTTCCACGGCAACCGGGAGGTCGCCGCCCCACCGGTTTAACGTGGTTCGATGTAGGGGCGTTCTTTAGGGACGCCCGCGCCGGGTTACCGGCGCCAGCGGACACCCGCTAACCGACGCTCCGACGTCAAAGGATCCTGCCCGATCCTTTTTTGCGGCCTCTGCGCCTTTTCGCGGCCAATCCTCAATCCTGCAGATTGGAGCCGCTGAAACCCGGAACCCCATCCGCCGTCACTTGACGGCGTACTGCCCAATCCTTCCCTATTGCCCACATGCCGTTCGGAAGAAATCCCCTGATTCTTCTCTCCGGATTGATCATGCTGCTCGGAGGCTGGTTCGCGTGGAACCACCACCGGCAGAGCAGCTCCGCTGCGTCCATCACCCTTTCCAGTTCGGACTGGCAGAAGCGGACCCCTGCCCCCGCGCGGAAGATCGTGGATCGTCCCGCTCCGGTTGCCTCCCGCCCGGAAGCGGTTCCGCTCTCCCCGCCGGCCGCTGCCCCGCCCGAAATCGCCACGGATGCGACGGGTGAAGCCGGTATCGCCGCCGCGTCGCTCCCCGGGACCGCGCTGATCGAACTGTACTATCGGGGCCTGTTTCGCCGACTCCATTTCACGCCCGAGCAGGTGAGCGTGTTTCAAAACCTGCAGGACGCTGCGTTCAATGACGCGTTGAATACCCTGCCTCCCGCGGAGCGGGATCGGCTCATGAACAATCCCGCCGCGATGCGTCAGATGATGTTCGCCTCCGACATGGGAGTGGAGGTCGACAACCGCGTCCTGCAGCAGTTCGGCGATGTGGTGTCCGCTCAGTACAAGCAGGACATGCAGACTTTTCCGCAGCGAATTATCGTGGACCAGTTCGATCAGACGCTGCGCTCTGCGGGCTCCGAGTTGAGTGACGAGCAAGCCAGCCAACTGGTCCAGATCCTCGCCCACAACGAGCAAACGGGCACGAAACCCGAAACCAACCGGTTCAGCCCTGACGCTCTCGCTGCCGCCGCCGCGGTTCTCTCGGCGGAACAGTTTCAGGCGCTGCAGCAGTTCCAGGCCGCTCAGCCGCCCCCGCAGCCCTAGGCCGCGATCGCGTCGCAGCGGGCCTACATGCCCGTTCCTGGGGCGGCGATCTCCCCGTCGCCGTCAACGCGACCGGGTGGTCGCGTCCCCATTTGAGATGGGACATCTCCATAACCCCAGATCTCCCGCCGTTTCCCGCGGCGCCGATCCGAAATCGAAAATCGAGAATCCAAAATCGAAAATCGCCTCAGCGTTTTTCCGGCTCCGCGTCCGCCGGCTTGTCGATCAACAGGCGCGATTGCACTTCGAGCGAGCCGGCGCGAAACGGCGGAAAGAGGATCAGTAGCGCCCGCTCGCCGGACTCGAGTTCGATGGTGTCCGTGTACGCCGGATAACTTCGCCCGGCATAAGGCACGCGCAGCTCCACCTTCGCCGAGCGTCCGATCGTGAAAGGCGCGACCAGTGTGTCGCGCAGATTCACGAAGCTCCGGCCCGCCGAGCCATTGAGCGGAAGCCCGCTCAGGTTCACGAGGGTCAGCATGCCCGGAGCCTGGCGCACCGCGCTGTCGTCGAGGACGTAGACGCGGTAGCGCATGCCATCCTTCGCCGCCGGCATCATCGACTCGAAAAGGAGAAAGGCCTCCCGGATGGTCGGCGCGAACGTGACCTCCGCCATGACTTTTGCTTCCGACACCGCGCCGTCCGCGGTCGTCGTCGGAATCGACAGAAATTGCAGTGGATTAGTCCCCGTGTACGCATAGCGCGGCGAACGCGCCGTCGGATAAAACGCCACGGAAGTCGGCGCGGCATCGGGTTTCGCCCGAAACCCCAGTCCGGAGATCGCCACCGCCGAAAAGACGGTGAAATGGACATTCACTTCGGGTTCAGCCGAGGTTTCAGCCGCGGTCGCCCTTTCGGGAATTCCGCCGAGCGCGGCCACCAGCGCGGCCACGGTAAAACTGCGGAAAAGAATTAGAGATCGGCTGAAGTAAGCCATCGAAAGGAGACGATCCGGAAGCGCCGCCCGAAGCGAGCGTTCACCACGTTGAGTTCGGCCGGTGATTTTTCCGCCGGTTCCTCGGCGTCAAAGTAGTCGGGCTCGCGCTGCACGAAAGCCTCCGACCAGATCCGGCTCTCGATGGTTCCCGTGACTGGGTTGCACGCATCGCCGTAGGTGCGGATCACGAAGGTATCCGACCGGGGAAAGAGCGTCGGAGCCAGCGCGGTCATGATATCCGCCTGCGTCAGCCACTGGGAACTGAACTCTCCGACCTCCGCGTTAAGCCCCGCCAGGGCGATCGCCTTCCCCAGCAGGCTTTCCATCCCGCCGCCGGGATCGGAAAAAAGAGCCGATGGACTCAGGAATTCCTCCACGCTGCGCCACGGTCCCGAGGCGGCCTGCTTCAGGCGATTGAGCGCCGCGATTTCATCCGCCAGCCGCTCCAATTGAGCGGAGTCGAGCGAACGAAACCCCCGGCGGAAGAGCGGTGTCGCGGCGAACGAGACGTTGTTGGGCGCAAGGGGCGGCACAGTGGTGCTTGCCGCATAGGTGGCGACGCCCGCGAGATCATCCGCCTTCCAGATTTCCTGAGCCGATTGGGAAAAACGGAAAAACTGCGCGCCATCGGGCGCGATGGCTTGCAGAGAACCATCGCCCGCGGAGCCGGTGGCACCAGCCGCGTTCAAATAGGTGAAAGGATGCTCGGCCGAAAATCGCACACCGCTCAGCACCGCGCGCCAGGTGGTCGGACTGACGGAGTTCAGGTTGAAAGCTCCACCCTGCAGCAGGTACTTGGAAGTCCACCCCGCTCCGGAAAGCTCACGGAGGTCGTGCGCAGACCGGGGCGAACCATCCGCCTGAGGGAAAGCGAACTCCAGCCCCGCATTCGGCCACGGTTTGCCCGGCGGCGGCTCAACCTCCGCCGTCAGGCCGGAGAAATAGAAGCGATCGAAGAGCGAAAGCGCGGGCGCCCCATCGACCAGGCAATCGGCCCCCCACTCATTGCCCACGGCGAACGGACGCGCGCCTTCGAGCTGGAAATGCTGGAGTTGCCCCAGCGACAGCAGCGGCGCTCGCGGCAGCTCGAAGAGCGGTGTGTCCTCGTTGTAGGAAAAGGCGTTGGCCGCGCGATCGAGCAGCCGATCCGGCGCGGAGATCGTCGCGTAGTTTTCGTAAAGCTCCGGGCGGTTTCCGTTTGGGCCGGTCACAAAAGCTTCGGGACCGAGCGTGGCGCCGCGCGGATCCCTGCCCGGCCGCGAGAGCCAGTCCGACGGCGCGAGGGGTGTGTCGAAGCTCTCGGCGAGGCGGAAAAGATAGCTGAATTGATAGGTACCCGAGCTCAGCTTGCGCGGCGTGGTCGAAAATCCGGCGAAGTCAGGCGCTCGAAAGACCGCCAACGGCACATCCCTGCCGGAACCGGTCGCGAAGAGCCGGAGCGTCAGCGCCTGATTGCCGACGACGGCGAGATGACAGACATCATCGCCATCCACGGCTGTCCCGGAGACCGTGCGCTGCACGCCTTGGCCGGCGTCCGCGCTGAGATTGCGCGAGTCGTACCGGCTCGCGTAACCGCCAGCCGGTTTCGCCCCGCTGAGATCCTCCAGTGCCGTCCAGGTGTGAACCCGGCCCGGCAGCCACGACTGACGTCCCGGCTCCGAACCGCCGGCTGCATCCCAGGGAAGTCTGATCCGCAACGGAGCACCGTAGACCGCGCCGAGGGAAAGGGTGGCCGCCGTTCCTCCCGTTGTGTCGTCGAAGACTTGAACGGCTTCAGGAAGCCCGGAGATTTCGATCCGGAGATCCTCCGGAACGAGCGCACTCGTGTAGGGATTCCAGCAGCTCATCATCCAGCGGGCCCGCACCTCGATCGGCTTCGTCGCGGTCGAACCTCCCTGGGTGCGGACATTGAAGGAGAGCAAAAAATACGAAAGCACCGGCCAGACCCCGTGGACGCCTCCGCTCGCAGACACCGCGGGCATCATTCGGTAGCGTCGCCGAATCGGATCGGGCGAATAACTCGGAGCCGGCCCCGGAGCGACCGGAGCAGCGGGATCTTCCATGTAATCCGCGAAGCGGGTCCACGCCGTGAAGGCATCGCCGAGGGCCTGGGGCGCCAGTGAAAGATCCCGACGCAAACCGCCGCGCCGCGTATCGGCGAGCACCGCCCGATTGTTCAAGGACCACGCATGATAATTTCGCCGGACCGTGCCGGCCCCGAGCGGTTCGCCGCGGTGATCCCGAACGTGACTGAGTTGATTGAGGAAGAGCAGATTCTCCGGCCCGAAGGCATGGGCTCCCTCGGAGAAATCAAATTCTGGCGCTGCAGAACCCGAGCCAGCCTGCTGCCGTCGGCGGCTGCGTCTTTCGACTGAATCGTACGGCGGATAATCGATCGCGTCGGACATGTCCGGCAATGCCACCGAGGCCTTCACCCCTTGATCACCCACCCACCAGGCATAGTGACCGATCGTCGCGAGGCCTTTTCGGCCAGGCGACACGGTGGTTTGGATTCTGCACCGGGGCACGACCACATCGTCGCGCTCGCCGGAGGTGTTACGACCAACGAGGGTAATCCGCTCCGTTGCGGCGGCGGGAAGAGCCAGTGGATCAGCACTGCCCGGTTCGGCACCGACCAGCCACGCCAGCGGTGCCGTTCCGCCGGCAGCAGAATCCCACACGCCGGTATAGTGTCGGTTGTTCTCGCTGAACGCTTCCGCCGTGGCCGTCACCCGCTGATCCGGTCCGGCCGTCCGCTGCAACTCACCGAGGGCAAGATCGAGCGCGAGCAACGCACTTTGCCTCGCTTGCGCCTGCTGCCGGGCG
Organism: uncultured Opitutaceae bacterium; assembly: GCA_937902865.1. Lineage (GTDB taxonomy): Bacteria > Verrucomicrobiota > Verrucomicrobiia > Opitutales > Opitutaceae > CAIUWA01. The sequence continues at coordinate 772 of CALFNJ010000512.1, read as the reverse complement.
ACGTCCACCGCCTGCGTTTCGATGCCCGTCAGGGCCGCCAACGAGGTGAGCAGCAGCACCAGGAACGCCAGCAGCACCAGCGTCACGAACAGCGCGAATCCGCGCTGGTCATGCTCCTGACCCAATTTCGCCTTCGATGCTGGTTGCCGATTTTTCATCCTTCGCGACCCGGCAAATTGATCCAGCACGTGAAAACCTCGGAGTTCGCCGTCACGACCGACCACCACCAATCGGCGTCATTCCCAAAGCGCGCCGGCCTTGGCATCTTCTCGCCGGCAGCGGACTCCATCGCGGCCAGCTGGCGAACACCTTCGTCCGACAAAATCCGCAGCATCATCTCCACCGCCACCGGAAACATCGCCTCGCTCGAGCCCCGCGGAGAAGACGCCTTCGTCGCGAGATGCACCGTATCGTGCCCCGAAATGGGAAACATGACAGCCAGTTCGCCCTTCTCCGTTCGGCGGTAGAGACGCAGGCCGAAATCGACCACGTCTTCCGCCAGCACATGATCGCGATTCCCCGGCCGCGTGATCGCGAACGGATCGCCGAGCCGCATGCCATCGTTCCCCTCGCCCGCCTGCGCATAGGCGCTTGAGCCATTATCGGAATCGAGATCGAAACCCGCCTCCAGCGTTCCTGGTCGTCCGGCCAAAGCCGCGGACCGAACTTCGGTGCGATACAGCAGATACCGCCCTGCGCCGTTCGCCGCGGTTTCATCCAGGCGACGACGAACGAGTTGATAAGCCACCGCCGCGGGTTCCGAGAAGGCCTC